>CAIKXD010000181.1 GCA_903831265.1 uncultured Bacteroidota bacterium | reverse complement strand
AACAAGCTCATGGAGCAGCGCGCCTATGATTTACTCCTTGTTGGTGGTCTTTTCACCAACAAGCTCATGGAGCAGCGCGCCTATGATTTACTCCTTGTTGGTGTTCTTTTCACCAACAAGCTTTTGGAGCAGCGCGCCTATGATTTACTCCTTGTTGGTGTTCTTTTCACCAACATGCTACTCCTTGTTGGTGTTCTTTTCACCAACAAGTTTATGGAGCAGCCTTTTATTTTATAAAAATAGCCGCGTAAAAGCTATTCACAAAATTAAAATTGTTACCTTGTGCTATTATTTGTAATTTTAGTGCTTAATATAAAATAGGGCAAACTATGCTCTGTTTGCGTAAATGAATTTATATGCCATTAAACAAATCAGCTTTTTATCGCTATCTATTAATTGATAAAAGGTTAAACGATCCGTATAAAAGGCCTTATCCTAACCTACAGGAATTACTAAATTATATCATAGAAAAGTCGGGCCAACTTATTTCTAAAAGTCAATTAGAAAAAGACATTAGAGAGATGCGATATGGCGAAATACTTCATTTTTATGCCCCTTTAGAATACTCAAAAAAAGAAAATGGTTATTATTATACAGAAAAAGGCTATAGCATTGGTCACTTTGTTAAATTATCTGCCGATGATTACAATGCCATTGATTTGGCGCTAAATGTAATTGATGCTTATAAGGAAGTTGATGTATTTAATCATTTTAAAGAAACTGTAAATAAGCTCCAAAACTCCTTCGAAATAAGTAAAACCCTCAAGAATAAAAAGGTGGAACAAACTGTTTTAATGCAAACCAGCTATTTTGTTAAGGGAACCCAATTTATTACGCAGCTCATACAATTTATAAAAAATAAAGAAAGTATCCTTTTATCTTACACTAAATTTGAAGGTGCGCTAAAAGTGCATGAGGTAAGTCCGCTACTTATAAAAGAGCATGATAACCGATGGTATGTAATAACCTACAACAGTAAAGTTGACGATTTTCAAACTTTTGGGCTCGATCGCATTCAAGAAATTAAACCATCAAAAGCACCCTATTCATACAATAAGGAAATTGCTGCAATTTTCGATAATGTTATAGGCGTTACAATGCCCATTAGCGCTAAAGTTGTAAATATTGAAGTTTGGTTCGACCCTTTAATTGCCCATTATCTTTTAACCAACCATTTACATCACTCACAAAAAGTGAAATCACAAAATAAAAAAGGTGTTATTTTTAGTTTTAAACTCATCCCAAACAACGAATTAAAAAGGGCATTACTCAGTTGGGGGCAATTTTGCAAAGTGCTAAAACCAAAAAGTTTTGTGCACATAATGAAAGAGGAAGCACGTTTAATGAACGAAAATTATCAATAATACATCACATATTTAATAAAATAGGCGCTCTTATTTTATCATTGCCATAAAATCAATTACATTCTCATCTTCATCGTTCCAATGGTTAGCGTGCTTTAATTTATCTAAACAAGCTGCTAATGAAGCTGCGCTATCGCATTGCTCAATTTCTTTGATGGCTTCTTCCATTGCAACGCCATTGCCTCCAAATAAATTTTTAATAAATCTAAACCGGTCGTTGATTCCTATGTTGCCCGACAATTTAACTTTATTAAAGGATGTTGATAGCGTAGGCGCTTCATTGGTGTTTTTTTCAATTTCAATGTCTTGATTTTGTTCAATACTTGCGGCAGGAGCCTCAGTTTTAACTGATGAAGTTTCTTCTTCAACAGCCTTTTCTATAGTGGCTATTTTTTCTTCAAATTTTAATTGTGCTGTAAATATTTCGCTGTGTGCAGGTTCAACAACAATTTCATCTTTCATCGCATCTTCCGCAGCTTGCTTCATAATAAGCTGATCATGTTTCATTCTTTTTGAAATTTGTAATTGCTCCTCTTCGATATAATGTAGGTGATTATAAACGATAGATTTCTCGTGAAGTTTCCTTATTTTAGAAGTTATTAACTCCAACTCAATGGTCGGAATCCTATACTCATGCTCAATGTTATCATAGTGAACCTTAATACTTCTAATCATTACCTCTATTTCTTTTAAGATTGCTTTTTTGTCCAAACTCATAATTTTAATTTTTCTTTAATGCTTTTGACTATTTTTGGAATCATTTTAAATGTAAAATTAGTATTTTTATTTTAAGAATGAATTGTTTATTAACTATACGATATATAGCTTATGTTTCTTGAGAATATTGCCAACATGCAAAGGCGTAAAGGTTGGATTGAAGTGGTTTGTGGTTCTATGTTTTCGGGAAAAACCGAAGAACTGATTCGTAGATTAAAGCGCGCAAAAATTGCAAAGCAAAGGGTAGAGATTTTTAAACCAGCTATAGATAAACGCTATGATGATATCAGTGTGGTCTCGCACGATTCAAATAGTATTATATCTACGCCTGTAGAAAATGCTTCCTCAATTTTATTGCTTGCAAACGAGGTAGATGTGGTGGGAATTGATGAAGCGCAGTTTATGGATATGGAAATTATTGACGTGTGTAACCAACTTGCAAATAAAGGAATAAGAGTAATTGTAGCAGGTTTAGATATGGATTTTTTAGGAAAACCTTTCGGACCTATGCCTGCCTTAATGTCAATTGCGGAGTACATTACAAAAGTGCACGCTGTTTGTGTACAATGTGGAAATTTAGCCAATCATTCACATAGAATTACTATGGAAAAAAACTTAGTATTGCTTGGCGAAAAAGATAGTTATGAGCCCCTTTGCCGCGATTGCTTTGTTGAATCAAATCAAATGAATTAGTTTCATGGAATATACCATACAAACTATTGCTCAGGCCATTGAAGCCGAATTTATTGCAGCTCACTTACCCGATGGGTGCAAAATTAATGCAATTTCTATTGATAGCAGAAATATCAAAAACAATGGTCAAGTGGTTTTCTTTGCCATTGTGGGCGCGCGTAATAATGGTCATCAATTTATTGAAAAGCTCTACCAAGCTGGGATTCGTAATTTTGTTATTTCCGATCAAAGTTTTTACAAAGAGTCATTCCTAAATTCCAACTTTCTGTTGGTGAAAGACACCATGTTGGCGCTGCAATTACTGGCAAAAAAACATCGTACAAGTTATCATTTTCCATTAATTGGGATCACTGGAAGTAATGGCAAAACTATTGTAAAAGAGTGGCTGTTTCAATTACTTAGAAATGATTATAATATTGTAAGAAGTCCTAAAAGTTATAACTCTCAAGTTGGCGTTCCTCTTAGTGTTTGGCAAATAAACGATGAACATAGCTTAGGCATTTTTGAAGCAGGAATTTCAATGCCCAACGAGATGAAAAACCTAGAGGATATTATTCACCCACAAATTGGTATTTTCACAAATATTGGTGAAGCCCATGCCGAAAACTTTGTAAACATTAATCAAAAAATTGAAGAAAAATTAAAGCTTTTCGAAAATGCAGCGCATCTAATTTATTGTAAAGATTATGAACTGCTGCACGATGCCATCAAAAAAAGCACCATTGCACATCAAGTAAATCTGTTTACATGGAGCAAAAAAAACAATGCCGATTTATTGATTGTTAAAATCCAAAAAGATAAAATAGAAACCTTAATTCAAGGAATCTACAAGAATGATTTCATTCAAATAACCATTCCTTTTGTAGATGATGCTTCAATCGAAAATGCAATTCATTGCTGGTGTGTAATGTTGTTTTTGGGAATAGCGCAAGAGGTTATTAAAGAACGAATGCACTATTTAAGCCCCGTTGCAATGCGCCTCGAATTGAAACAAGGAATAAATAATTGCTCCATTATTAACGATAGTTATAATTCCGATTTAGGTTCTTTGGCCATTGCCCTCGATTTTTTGAACCAACAAAATCAACACCTTCATAAAACGCTAATCCTTTCTGATATCCTACAAAGTGGTAAAGAAGAAGAAAAACTTTATGCCCAGGTTGCCGAAATGTGTATGAGCAAAGGAATTACTAAATTTATTGGTATTGGCGAGGCCTTGTTTAATAATCAAAAGCTTTTTAAATTTAATCAAGAATTTTACAAATCTTCCGAAGATTTTCTTCACCATTTTTCAGCTAATAAATTTAACGATGAAACAATCCTTTTAAAAGGTGCAAGGCTCTTTAAATTCGAACAGCTAAGTAAGCTCCTTCAGCAAAAAGCGCATCAAACTGTGCTCGAAGTAAATCTTAGTGCATTGCTAAATAACATAAATTACTACAGAAGTAACCTAAATCAAAATACAAAAATAATGGCCATGGTAAAAGCATTTTCCTACGGAAGTGGGAGCTTTGAAATTGCCAATGTTTTACAATACAATAGAGTAGATTATTTAGCTGTTGCGTATGCCGATGAGGGTGTTGAACTCAGAAAAGCGGGTATTAATTTGCCTATTATGGTCATGAGTCCCGAAGTGCAAAGCTTCGATAACATCATTAAGTTTAACCTAGAGCCCGAATTATATAGCTTTAAAATATTAAAAGAATTTACCGAGGCAATAGGCGCCAATACAAGCGAAAAAATTCCAGTTCATATTAAATTAGATACCGGAATGCACCGATTGGGTTTCGAAGAAAACGATGTAAATGAACTCTGTGTTAGACTTAAAAACTCTAATAACATTATTATTAAATCTGTTTTTTCGCACTTGGTAGCAAGCGATGAGTTTGAGCATGACGAATTTACCAAACATCAAATAAACACGTATCTCAACATGTGCACAATGATTCAAAATCATTTAGGCTACAGTTTTATAAAACACATGTTAAATAGTGCGGGGGCATTGCGTTTTAAAGAATTTCAATTTGATATGGTGCGCCTAGGAATTGGTATGCATGGGTTTTCATCTGTTAACCATCCCGCTTTTATTCCTACCGTACAATTAAAAACTATCGTAAGTCAAATAAAAAATATTTCAGCAAGCCAAACTGTAGGATACGGTAGAAAGGGCATTACAACTAAAAATACAAAAATTGGAACTGTGCCTATTGGCTATGCCGATGGTTATACCCGAAAATTAGGGAATGGGGTAGGGGCTATGCTTGTAAATGGGAAGTTGGCTCCTACAATAGGTAACATTTGCATGGACATGACCATGTTAGATATTACCGATATTGAAGTGCAGGAAGGCGATGAAGTAATTGTTTTTGGGGAAGGTTATCCCATTTCCGAAGTGGCTAAGGCAGCAGGCACTATTCCTTACGAAGTGCTTACAAACATGTCTTCTCGTATTAAAAGAGTTTATTATCAGGAGTAAATGGCTAAGCTAAAATTTGAAAAGCACAACGACTTCTTTCAACAAGTTTATCAAGTAGTAAGACTAATTCCAAAGGGTAAGGTAACAAGCTATGGAGCTATTGCAAAGTATTTAGGAAGTGCTAAATCTTCGCGAATGGTGGGTTATGCTATGAATAATTCGCATAAGCAAATACCGCCTGTGCCCGCACACAGAGTGGTTAATAGAAATGGGATACTCACTGGCAAACATTTTTTTGCTGAGGAAAATGAAATGGAAAGACTTTTAATAAATGAAGGCCTTTCTATAAAAGATAACGCAATACAAAATTTTGAAGCTTACTTCTGGGATCCAGGCCAATACCTTGAATTGAACCAATAAACAATGTCTTATTTTTTAGTGTAGGAATTGAGTTTAAAAAACACTAACAATTCCAAAATGAACCTTTGCAGCCCTTAGTAATAAAGGATTGTCGAATTGTTTTCCTAAAGCGTAAGAAATGGAGAAAATACCCGCTTTGGTCTGGAAACTCACTCCGGTTCCAAAGCCATAAGGTAGATCATTTACATATTCATTTTTTGTATTTAGTTCATACCAAGCTGCATTGCCAAATAAAAATAAATATGAATTTTGTTCAAATAAAAAACGATACTCTATATTACCAATGCCGTAACTTGTTGCATAAATCGACTCTTCATCAAATCCTCGCAATGTATTATTGCCTCCAATTCTAAAGGCTTCGTTTAAAAATATATTTTGCGCTTGCATTCCTGCAGACTTTAACCCAATATTAATAGTGCTTTGTTTTAAAATAGGAATGTACAAATCAAATTGCAAATCAGCATTGTAAAGTGTAGATTTTAGCTTAATATTCTCATAAAGTGTTTCCTTTATTTTTGGATTTTTTTCAATAGATTTTGTGCCTGTAGCGATGTTAGAAATTAATTTATAGCCTTTTCTTGGATTAAAGCGATAATCTGTTTTTTCGTGTTTAATGCCTATACCATAGGTTAAAGTTTTTACATCGGCATAATCAGGTAAAACTGGCAGAAACTCCAAACCGCTGGTTGATACTAACGACAGGTTTCTATTATTAACAAATACTTTAAAAAAATTATTCCCACTCAATAAAAACTGTATCCCCGCATTCTGTGTAACATCTATAAAAATAGTATCGCGTTGAAACAATTTAAAATTTAAATCCAAACCTAATGGGGTGTTTAAAAGGTATGGGTAACTCAATTTTGCCTTAATATCTCTCGAGTTTAATTGCAATTTGCGCCAGTCAATATCTATTAACTCGCCTCTGTTGAGTGCGTTTTGCAGTTTTAAATGCACTTGCCCAGTAAATTCTATTTTGCCTGTTTTTTCTGAAGGTAAAAAACCAAGTACGCCATCAAATTGATTGGCTTTTTTATTGTCGATATAAAGCACCAACTTGCTTTGCTGAGGCGTAAAGGTAAACTCATAAGGCTTAATCGATTTAATAAAAGGAAGTTCTTTAATACGGTTTTCAATAGCTAGTATTTTATTTTCTTGGTATGGTTGCCCCGCCTTTATACTTAAATAATTACCTAAAAAGTAGGGCGATATTTTTGAACCTCCTTTGATGATTACACTGTCAATTTTAATAAATTTATTTAATTGCAGATTTAAATAGCCCCCAATTTTATTCTCCTTAATTATAATGCTATCTAATTCAATAGTAGCAAATGGGTATCCAGTATTTTCGCATTGCTGCAGCACTTTTTGGCAGATACGCTCCAATTTGCTAAATTTGATAGTGTGCTCATTGAAATCAATTGCTTTGTAACCCGCTTTATATAAAATATCCCTGTAAAGTGGATTTATGCTTAAGTTAACCCATTTGTATGGCTTACCTAATTTAAAATTTACATTCACACGGCTGCTATCCATCCATTCAATATGATAGGAGGCGGTAACAAAACCCTTGTTAATTGCTTTGTTTTGAATTTCTTTCACTAAAACCTGAACTGCCAAACTATCTTTTTCGATATATTTTTGATTGGTTTGTTTCCAAAATCTTATTTCCTCGACTTGCTCCTTTGGTGAAATAATAGAGATTGAAATCGCATTCTGAGCCAATAGAGTAGGGCAGAACAGACAAGCGATAACTGAATAAAAAACTATATTTTTCAATCTTCTTAAAATCAATTTTAACGAATTAGATATTTTTAGGCTTTAAATAAACTAAAATTATCAGCAAAATTTGAATAATAATTTTATAAAATTACCTTTGCAACTTTCTTATGAAACATTAAAGGCTTTTAAACGTTCAAAGAAACAGAAAGATAACTAGTAAATATGAAAAAAAACTTACTCATCGTTACAATATTTTCGGCAGCTATTCTATTTTTAGCCTCGTGTAAAACGCATGAACGCTGCCCTGCTTATGGTAAAATCAATCAGCCTAAAACCATTTCTAAGTCGGTATAACGACTTGAATTCACTTATATTGTTGTAACATGTCTCATGCTCTAAAGTTTAATTTACAATCAGAGCAAGCACTAGACGAACTATTGTTGGTTTCGTCTCAAACTCCGAACAACACCTACGCCATTTTTAAGCATAGTACGCGATGTAACATTAGCAGTATGGCCTTAAATCGAATGGATAAAACCGATTTTTTCGAAAAGCATGATGTCCCTTTTTATTATCTCGATTTAATTCAATATAGAAATGTTTCAAATTACTTGGCTCAAAAACTCCAGGTACAACACGAATCTCCGCAGCTATTAATTATAAAAAACGGAACATGTATTGCAAGCCAAACGCATAATGGCATTCGCGAGTCATGGCTTTTAGAAGTTTTTACAAAATAAAAGTAGAAATAGAACCAAGTTATTAATTGGCTCAACTGTCTTATAATAAAATGAAGAATCGCTTACAATTGGCACTAATAAAGTTGTAACAGAACATATTCTTTCTTCTTAAACTTTGTTTTAATTTATAAAAACAAATAAATTCTTAAGTCACTTGCTTAGCTAATAACTATAAAGATTGGAGCACCGAGCGCACTATTTCTTCAAAGTTGCATTTAATCCGTCAACCACTTCATTGGTAATCTCTAGACTGTCGTTGGCAAATAAAATACCGCCGCCTGCAGAGTATCCCAAAATATAGGCATAGTTAGATTTGCTATACTGCTCTGTTAAATAAGCTGTAATTGTCTTTTGAATCTTATCGGTTTTATCAGCTTCCAGTTTGGCTAATCTATCAGATTCAATTTGTCTGAATTCGGTTAACTTTTGCTCTCTGCCCATTAATTCTTGCTGTTTCATCATGCCTTCTTCCTGACTCATCGTTTCGGCCTTGTCTCGCAGCGCCAAATAATCGCTTTCTAGTTTATGATAATCTGCTTCAAATTTGGTTTCAAATTTCTTTTTTTCGTATTCCATTTCTTTACGCATTTGCTTTACCAACGTAAAATTTTCCCATAAACTATCGGCATTTACATATACAAGGGGAGTAGATTTCAATTGTATTTTTGGCATTGCCAAAGACTTGGGTTTACCTTCTTTTTTATTTTGAATGTTAGAAGCATCTGCCGAAAAGTGCAAGTAGTATAAAACAGCCACGGCTATACCTAGCACCACATTAAAAATCATTGAAATATTTTTCATTTGTATTATTTTTTGCAAAATAAAACATTAATGTGCGACAATGGTTGAAAAATATATATATTGATTAACTATTTTACTCATTTTTTAACATTAAAGCAAACGATCAGTTTCATACTATTGCAACAAATAAATTAGCACAATGAACTTACAAGATTTACAACCTAAAGAAATTTGGGAAAATTTCAGCAAATTGAATGCTGTTCCTAGAGCATCCAAGAAAGAAGCACAAGTTATCAAGTTTATAGAAGACTTTGGTCATTCACTTAATTTGACAACCTACACCGACCATGTGGGCAATGTAATTATTAAAAAACCTGCCACTAAAGGCATGGAAAATAGGGCAACTATTGCGCTGCAAAGCCATTTAGATATGGTTCATCAAAAAAATAGCGATACCATTTTTGATTTTGAAACAGAAGGTATTAAAATGTATGTTGATGGCGATTGGGTTAAAGCCAAAGGAACCACCTTAGGAGCCGATAATGGGATAGGAGTTGCCACCATTATGGGAATTTTGGCAAGTACTACTATATCTCATCCTGCATTAGAGGCGCTTTTTACCATAGATGAAGAAACTGGTATGACAGGCGCCATATCATTGCAACCTGGATTATTGGACGCCAGTATAATGCTCAATTTAGATACCGAAGAAGACAATGAGTTAACAATTGGTTGCGCGGGAGGTATCGATGTTACTGCCAATGGCACTTATATTGAAAATTTAACCAAAGCTAATTCACTAGCTTGTAGCATTGCAGTAAAAGGTCTAACTGGTGGGCATTCTGGAATGGATATTCATAAGGGCAGAGGCAACGCCAACAAGCTTATGAACCGAATTTTGCTCTTCATTACCGAAAAAGTAGAAATTGAAATTGCGAGTATTGATGGTGGAAGCCTCAGAAATGCAATTCCAAGGGAATCAACCGCAGTAGTTTGTTTTGCAGAAAATGATAAAGATTTGTTTTATATGCTTTTGAAGGAAATTGCCGAAATTATTAAAGCAGAAAATATAATAACAGATGCTTCATTGAGTATTGATTTTGTCGAGATGTCTGTACCTGAGAAGGTAATGCCTAACGATTTAGGAGTCAACTTTTTAAAGGCAGTTTCGGTATGCCCAAATGGTATTTTTAGGATGAGTGCAGCAATTAAAGACTTGGTACAGAGTTCTAATAATTTAGCTAGAATTGAACTAAAAAATGGCGCTTATAGTGTAAAATGCTTAACGCGAAGCTCGGTTGATAGCGAAAAAATGGAAGTAGCACAAGCTGTGCGTTCTTCATTTGAATTAATTGGCGCAAAAGTAGCATTTGGAGGATCTTATCCAGGATGGACACCAAATCCGGCCTCAACAATTGTAAAGCTAATGAGCCAATTGTATGAAAAAATGTTTAACGAAAAGCCAAATGTGAATGCTTGCCATGCAGGTTTAGAATGTGGTATTTTAAATGGTCCATATCCAAACATCGAAATGATATCTTTTGGACCAACGATTCATGGCGCACATTCGCCCGATGAAAAAGTTTGTATTTCTTCGGTACAAAAATACTGGAAATATTTATTAGAGACTTTAAATCAGATACCAAATAAGTAATGTATCATAATAATAAAAAGCCCCATAAATAGGGCTTTTTATTATATATTAATTTGCTTATAATTAATATTATGTTAAATAGAATAGTAAAATAAAAAAGCAACTACTACTTTTCCATATACTCTCTAAACTTGGCTTCGAACTCTTCTCGTGTAGCAATTTCTACTCGACCAGTATTATCGCCATAATTTATCCAACCGTAGGTTTTCATATTTGGATTTAAATAAACTGCCGCTGTGTAAGAACCCATAGTAACAATACCTGTTAATGCAGAAGTTTTTGTTGGCATTGGTGTAGATGAATTTTTGGGTGAACTATTGCTTTTTAGCTCATTTTTAGGCTTAAGCCCCCCTCCTAACGCTTTGTTTAAATCTACGCCAACACCATTAGTTGAATTGTTTTTTACGGGCTCTGTTTTTACTACCACAGGTGCTTGCTTTAATTCTTCTTTAGCTTTTTCTTTTAAAGCTTCTTCTGCTTTTGCTATCTCGCTTTGAATTGATTTGGTGTAATCTGTATCGTAATCAAATTCGTTTAAAACATCATTAAATCTAATTTTACCTACAGGTTGATTATAAATTACTGTATTTACACCTTCGTATTGTTTAAAAATTTCAACGTCAAATTTAAAGGATTCAAATTCTAAGGTTTGTTTTTCTTTTGGCACTTTGGTAGAAACCTGCACTTTTTTTGTAACATAGCCATCTTTCATAAAACTAAAAACATAATCGCAATCGTATTCCAACGGAAATTCAAACTTGGATTTATCTTGTTCTAATAATTTTACCTGCACTCCGTTTTTTTCTATTTTAATTTTGGCCCCTAAAACAGAGCCTCCATTGACCATATATTTTCCGTAGATTTTAAAGGGCTCTTGTGCGTTTGCTAGCCCCGAAAATAGGACACTTGCCATTATAAATATTAGCAACTTTTTCATAAAATTTGATGAAATTGAGAGCTTAGTTTTCGACAAGTTTTAATAATTTATTAACCTTTAGTTGGCTCTTTACGTAATTGGCTTAATATTTGTTCCAAAATTTTGCTATTTGTAAAAAGCGAGTGCGAATGTACTAAAGAAAACAAAATACAACGAATAATAAAACTAAAAATTATGTTTAATACCAAAAATCTATCGATAACAGTTTTATTTTTATACTTCTCAATTGATATTCAAGCACAGTCGGCCGAGGATTATTTTAAAGAAGGAGAAGCCAGATCGAGACAACAAAATTATACCGAGGCGATTGCTGCCTATAGCAAAGCAATTAAAACCGATCCTAAATTATGGAATGCATACGTAAAACGTGCATTTTGTTATGGATTAACAGAGCAATATGATAAAGCACTTGAAGATTATACAATTGTTATTGCTGCCGAACCAGAAAAAATTTTCTCTTATCAAAGCCGCGGTAGTGCGCATTCCAAACTAGGTCATTATAATGAAGCACTGTCTGATTTTGACAAGGTAATTGAATTGGACCCAAATAACCAGGAAGCTTACAACAACAGAGGTTTTGTTAAAAAGAACCTCGGTGATAAAGAAGGAGCCTGCAAAGATTGGTACAAATCAAAAAAAATGGGCAATGACGAAGCCAAAATCATTATTAAAAATAACGGCTGCAGATAGATTTTTAAAAACTCACTGCTGATATGGCCTCGCACACTTTTGTGCACATATTAGTGGGAGCATCAAGATGTGTTACCATTCTTATTGATTGACCACCAAAGCCTGTGCAAAGAATGTTGTTTTCTTTCATTTTATGCACAAAATGATTGGCTTCTATACCCTCTATCAATTCAAAAATGATAATATTGGTTTCAACTGGCATTATGCTTTTAATAAAACTACATTTTTTTAAGGCACTTTCAATCATTCTTGCGTTTTCATGATCTTCATGCAAACGGTTGAAATTGTTTTTTAAGGCGTAAAGTCCTGCGGCAGCCAAAATACCAGCCTGACGCATTCCACCACCAAAAACTTTTCTAATCCTTCTTGATTTATTAATAAACTCTTGATTACCAAGTAATAAAGAGCCAACTGGAGCACCTAAGCCCTTTGACAAGCATATGGAGATTGAATCAAATAATTGCCCGTATAATTTTGGACTATCGTTGGTAACAACCAAGGCATTAAACAAGCGTGCTCCATCTAAATGAAGTCCTAAATTACGCTTTAAACACAAATCTTTAATTAATTGTATTTCAGCTGTTTCATATATACTACCTCCTGCTCTGTTTACAGTATTCTCTAGGCTAACTAAACTTGTTTTGGTAAGCCAATCGAAATTTGGGTTAATGACTGTTTCAATTTGTTTGGCGTTTAGTCTTCCACGGTCGCCATTTACAAGACGGGCTTGCACACCCGAATTAAATGCAATGCCACCACCTTCGTAATTATAAATATGAGAGGCAGTATCACAAATTAACTCATCGCCAGGCTGTGTATGCGCTTTTATGGCTATTTGATTGGTCATAGTGCCCGAGGGACAAAACAAAGCGGCTTCCATCCCAAATAATTCAGCAGCAAAGTTTTGCAATTCGTTTACACTTGCATCTTCTGCAAAAACATCATCTCCAACAGGAGCGTTCATCATGGCCTCCAACATTGCTGCCGATGGCTTGGTTACTGTATCACTTCTTAAATCAATAATCATAATTGAGCTATTATCTTGTTAAACTTTCTTCACTTTTAATCGACTTGTTGCGTATAAAAAAATCTATTATTCCCTTTAAATAGCCCAATCCATAGGCAAAATGAAGTATAAAGAATGTTTTTACGATACCCAACATTGTATTTATTTGTTGAGTTTGTTTTGCGGCACTATAAATCCCGGCAAGGAAATAAAGGGCAAGCACCAAAAAGTATAAAATAAGTATAACTGGGTGCAAAAGCGCTAAAATGGCGCCACCAAGCAAATAAATTACAAACAATAAGGGCACAATTTGACGCAATGTTGTAATGGTTTGATGTTTTTTATTGACGTAGACTTTCCAATAGCCATACTGCTCATATTGTTTGTAGAGCTTTTTAAATGAAGCTCTTACATAGTATTTTGAGCGAATTGGCCGGTACAAATAAATTTTAAATCCATTTTTTAACAACCTAAAATTAAATTCATCATCCTGATTTCTTATCAGTTCTTCATCAAAATAACCAATATTTTCAAATACTTCTTTTTTGTAGGCCCCAAATGCCACCGTATCAACATATCCATCCAATTCACCTGTTCTAAAATGTGCGTTTCCAACTCCAAAGCCCGAGGACATTGCTTTTCCTATTATTTCAGCTGTATCATTTTCATAAACATTTTCAATAATTCCACCAACACAACCCAATTTTTCATTAATTTTAAAAGCTTCAATACATTTATTGATGTAATCGGGATAAATTTCGGCATGTGCACCTAAAATAATCTTAATATCGGCACTATTAGCTTTTAATCCAAGGTTAAGCGCAAAAGGAGTTGTTTGCTTGGTATTTTCAATAAAATGAATAAAAGGGTGTTTTTTAATAAATTCTTGGATAATTGCCTGTGTATTATCAGTACTCATTCCATCACAAACAAAAACAGAAAGCAACGATTTATCAAAAACGCAATCAACAATTGACTGCAAGCATTTACCAATGTAATGCTCCTCATTGCGGCATGGAATTGTTATTGAAACAGACTTCATGGTGCAATTATACTGTTTTTAGTTTTAATACTTTGAATAGCAATACTTAAATAAAGCATCAAAAAGAAAGCAATAAATACAACTCCAGCTTGCGTTTCGAGCATTGACTCAAATAGCATGTTTATTATAATTACAAAACTTAAAAGTGCACCTTCCCATAGTTTAACTTTAATTGTAAAATAGATAACAGCAATTAAAAGGGCCAATAAAGCTAAAACTCCGAGCAAACCCAAGGCAATAAATGTTTGTAAATATTGATTATGGGCATTTAATTTTTTTTCAAGTAATTGATCTACTCCTCCATTTTCGTATTCTTTTTTTAATGCATCATTAACATCACCAGTGCCAACTCCGGTAATAAAGTGCTCTGAAATAATGTTTAAAGCACTTTGCCAGATAACTATTCTGCTGCTTGTTGTATTTATTTCGGAAGAATTTGAAGAGGTAATTGTTTGTTTCATTTCCATTAATCTTTTTATCGATTTAGGAAAAATAAAGTAGGTGGCAATAGTAGAAACAAGCACTAAAATTGACATTATAAGCACTCTTATATAACTTTTGTGAATGAAAATATCTTGAAAAAATTTAATTGTGATAACAAATGCTAATGATAATATGCCACTTTTACTAGAAATCAACACAATTAACACCACAAAAAACAATAAAACTACTATTTTAAGTAGCTTATTAGTGATAATTCCATCTTTAAATAAAATAAAAATGCAGGCACAGCATAAATACATAGCAAAGTATGAAGTATGCATGATGATCGAAAACTGCGAATAAAAAAACACATCAATATCGCCCGAAAGGTAAAACTTAAATAATGCATTAAAGGCGCATAATAATCCTGAGAGTATGCATCCGTAAACAAAACTTTTTAAAATGTTTGTTAAGTTTTCAAAATTGAACTTTATGTTAGTAAAGAAAACAAGCGGGAAAATGATTAGCGATAGTTTTTGTTCTAAATCAAAGCTGCCCGCTTTAATATTACTGGTATAAAGCATTGCTACAAGGTGAGTAATGTAAAAACCAATGGCAAGAAACAAATAAGGATTTTTAAGCTGTTGTAATTTTTCTTTAAAACCTCCTTCCAATAAGGTTAGCAAGATGGTTGTTACAATTAAAATTGGTATTAAACTCTTGTTTAAAGGTAATGTAAATGCTATGAAGGCAATAAAATTATTTTTGATACTGCTTATTTTTATCTTATTTTGTAACATCACAAAATTATGAAATCTAGGAATTGGCTAGTTTATACTATTATATTTATTTTTTCGGCAATATATGTATTTAATCATGAAAAATACACCAAGCGCATCGAAATTATAAATGGCTATTGTGAAAATTTTTCGGTTAATCGCGGGCAGGATTTGGAATTTTATCTGAATCCGAAAGCAGATCATAAAAAAGGGGTTGTTTGTATTTATGATGTTCACAATAAAATAGTTGATTCATTAATTTTAGACTTAAAGGTTCAAACACCCAATTCTGATAAAAAGTTATATGAGCATGGCTATAATTACATTAATAAGTTTTCTTTCAATACAAAAAATCTCAAAAGTGGAATTTATTTGTTCGGCAATGTTGTGCCCTTTCTTGTAAAGGAAACTCAAATAAAAAATAGTATTACAGTAGTTTTTCCTTACGCTAATTTTATGGCGCTTTCTAATGAAGGAGGAAAGAGTTTTGATAGTGGTAATTCGAGTGATGGATTGGCTGCTGAAGTATTAAGTTTGAAAAGAGGCTTGTGGTTAAGTAACAATCCTTTCTTTTTTATTAATTGGATAGATAGTGTTTATCATGGCAAGTCTGTTAATTATATTTCTGATTTAGATTTAGAGGATCAAGCTAATATTCAACAAAGTAACGTGCTGGTTCTATTTGGGTATTCATCGTTCTGGAGCAGTAAGCAAAGAGAAAACTTCGATAGTTTTATTGATGGCGGAAAAAATGTTTTAGCTATATGTTCTAACTTAATGAATAATAAATTTCGATACAATCCAGAAAATAACACTTTAGCTTTTAAATTATGGAAAAATGAGGATTTAGTAATTGAACCTGAAAAAGCACTAGGATTATGGAGTCAAATTAAACCCAACATTAGCAGCATAGGCTGCAGTTATGAATTGGGTTATGAAAGAAATGTATATAAAAAGAGTTTAGGCGGATTTAAAATTATTCAAATGTCACATCCTATTTTTAATTTTATAAGCGACTCTTTGATTATCCTAAATAATGAAAATACAAACTCAATTGCGGTTGACAATATTGATTTTAAAAGGTTCCCAATTGCTTTGAAAGACGATTCAAATTTTATTAGCAAGGAAATATTGGCATACGACCATAGTATCCAAAATGGGAAACAAACAGTTACAGGTATATTTTTAATTAAAAGAAGTGAGAAATCCGGAAAATTACTAATCATAGGAAATGAAAAATGGTGTTGGAAAAATTCATTGAGTAATAGTGTCATTCAGCGGATCACAAAAAACAGCATGGATTATTTAAGAAGTTAATTAAAATATTGAAATGGGAATATTTAATAAATTTAAATTAAAAATTGGCAAACACAGCATCATAGATTATGCTGTAACTTTTGGTGTGGAGTTTATAATTCTTGTGATAAGTATTTTGCTTTTTAGGATAGTGAATATCCGCTTTGAAACTTTGGGTTTTTCAGAATTTACAATAAGTAAGCGATTGATTGGCTTTTTGATGCCCTTACTTATGCTAGGTTTAGGAGTTTCATTGCCTAAATTTTTACCCTTGGAGTCAAAACAAAAACAGTTGCAAATTCATTATACAGCAATTATCATTGTCACGATGCTTTTGGTGCTTGGTAGTATTTTATTTTTATTTTTTCCTGATTATTGCTCCTCCATGGTTTTTGGAGATGCGTTCCATAAAAAGATGATTTTTGCCAACTTGCTATTTGTTTATAGTTTAATGTTGCATGCTTGCGTTTATAATTTTTTTAGGGGGCAGTTTAATTTTAAAATGTCGGGCTTGGTTCAATTGATAAATTT
>CAIKXD010000180.1 GCA_903831265.1 uncultured Bacteroidota bacterium | reverse complement strand
TGAAAAAACTGCAAAAGATTTAAAAGGAACGTTTAGAATAACAGAATTTAATTATTGGTTTAAATTTTATAATACTACTTTAAAACGTAGTGATAGTATAAGAGTTCAAAATGTATTTGATTTAAAAAATGATATACATACCCTAGAGTTTTTTGAACCTAATAATGAAAAGTCAGTTGATTTTAAATTAGGGAAGAAGAAAGTAAAAATTGAACTTCCTGAAAAAAGAAACGCCTATACGTCATCATTAAGAGGTGTATACAAAATTCAATATGCCGACCTTAACAAAGCTGCATTAGTAGACACATTTTATTATACTGTTACAAAAGATGTATTAACTATTGTTGATATTTCTGTAAAAACAACACAATTTACTCAAATTTCAGGAAAGCCAAGAATTCCGAATTTTCCATTACCTAAAAGAAGATATAAATTAGAAGAATTTTCAGGAGAAAATTTACATTTAAATGGTACTCCTTATTTACTAAACGATTCTTCTTACTACAAAGCAACCAGATTAAACTAATTAAACTCAACTAAATAAAAATGAATAAAAGACTTTTAATTACTAGCTTGGCAATTTTACTGAGCATATTTACATTTGCACAAGCACCAGTTCCTACCACATGGGATGTAGATGATTATGCGGCTATTCCCGATGGTTGGCAACACATTAATGTTGGAGCAACAGCCACAACTTATGGGGCTGCAAACTCTTGTGGTTCGCAAGCATTAAGGTTAGATGAAGATGGTGATGCTTTATTAATATGGTTAGGTCAGCAACCTGGAACTGTTACTTTTAAAGCAAGAAGCACCGGTACTCCATGGGATGGAATTTTTAAAGTACAAGAATCAATTGATGGAAATACATGGTCAGATATGACTACTTTTAGTGGTTCAGCTGCAATTCCATCTTCAAGTTGTACCACAGTGGTTTCAAATCCCGTTAATTCATTATCTAGATACATTCGTTTGTTTTATCAAGATAAAGTGAGCGGTTCTAACCTTGCAATTGATGATATTTCTATAGCGCAACCTGTTTTAACAGCACCAACTTTGCAAGTTGAACAAGCAGCGGTTACAGTGTTTTCAGGTAGCTATGCAGCCAGTTTTTCAAGTGCTGTTGCTACACCTTTAAACCTAAACTTTTTAATGAAAAACTTAGGAACAGTTGATACACTGCTTATTTCTAGTATTTCAATTACAGGTACAAATGCAGCAGATTTTGTTTTAAATGTACCCGCTGCTTTTCCAGTAGCTGTAAACCCAATCGACAGCACAGCAATGAGCATTGCCTTTACTCCAACTGCGGTAGGAACCAGAACGGCCACATTAACTATTGTTTCTAATGATGCTGTAAATCCTAATTACGTAATTAATCTTTATGGTGCCGGGGGCAGTCTTGCAACTGAGCCAACAGTGCAAGGTTCAAACTTAAATTTTCCAATCAATAAAACATATAGAATCATTGCTGGTTTTAGTCCTGCAAGTGCTGGCGTTGACCAAATTGGAGGATATATCATTTTAAGAAGAGATGGACAAGCAGTCACGGATGTTCCTCTTGATGGAACAGTATACGAAAGAGGGCAAAGTATTGGTAACTCAAAAGTAGTATACTCAGGTCCTGCCTCAGGTGCTAATTTTAGCTTTAGACCAAATTGGATAAAAGCAAACAATACATATCATTTTTCTATTTTAACCTACAATGGACAAGGATCAATCATTAATTATAATACAACTAACCCTTTAGTTGGCTCTGTTACAACGCCTACTACAATGATTAATCCTACTGAGTATAACGCAATAAATACTGCCAATTCAACATTTTTAAGTGATTTATCTGCATTAGTTAACCCACATAATTCAGTGTTTTACTCTAACTATACTTCAACAATGATTAATTTATTTGAGGTTAGAGATACTTTTGCTGTTGTTGGAGCCAACACTTTTAAAAGACTAATAAATTGTGTTTATAGTGGAGAGGCTAGAGTATATAATGAGCCGTTTGATTATACAGCCTACGATTTTAGTCGTGAACATTCTTATCCACATTCTTGGATGCCAACTTTTGACGCCAGTTCACCTGAAAAACCTGAGTACAATGATCAACACAACTTATATCCTGCAAGACAAAGCAATGTAAATGCTACCAGAAGTAATTATCCTTTAGGTAAAGTAATTACAGTTGAACAATCTTACTTAGATGGTAAAATTGGTATAGACGCAGTTGGAAATAGAGTATATGAGCCAAGAGATGTTCACAAAGGAAGAGCTGCAAGAGCAATAATGTATATGGCTGTTTGCTACAATGGAATTTCTGGCAACAATTGGAAATTTATGAATCCTATTGGAGGTGCTAGCGGTCAGATTCAATACGGACAAGATCAAAATATTTTAAAGAAGTGGAATAACGATTTTCCTCCAAATGGATATGATATAGCAAGAAACGACTTCTTAGACTCTTTACAACAGAATCGCAATCCGTTCGTAGATCATCCTGAATACGCTTGTTATATTAATTTCTCAAATATGACTTATGTCGCTAATCCGGCTATTCCCTGCGAATCACTTGGCTTAAATAAGGAAACAGGTTTAAGTAATGTGTATGTTGCTCCTAATCCTGCTCAGGATGATGTAACTATTTATGTAAACGTAGCCACCAAACAAAATGCAACTATCAGTATTATTGATGTTGCTGGAAAAGTAATGATGGAAATGCCAATCAGTTTCAATGTAGGTAAAAATCAAACCTTAGTTTCACTTTCAAACTTAAGCAAAGGTGTTTACACACTTAAAATTTCAGGCGAACAACAACTATTTACACAAAAAATTATTAAACAATAATTGATTTTAGTGCAGTATTTCTTAGGAAGTACTGCATTCTTTTTTTATTAGTAAAATTTTGTTAAAAAAAATCAAAAAGAAATTTGTAGTATTGAGGCGCTAAGAAAAATAAAACAGTATAAAATTTAGCAACCACAGGCCTTTTAAATAACTAAATATGGTTAAAATATTAATTACAGGGGGAGCAGGTTTTATCCCTAGTTGCTTGGCCGAAAAGTTGGCTGAAAATCCCGAAAACTTTATTGTGATAGTAGATAACTTTATCACTGGTTCAAAAAGTAAAATACCAAAATCGCCACACAATAACATTAAATTTATTAAAGCCGATTGCAACGATTTTATTGACATTTCAGGTGTGTTTTATAGTTTTCAATTCGATTATGTATTTCATTATGCCGCTTTAGTTGGTGTGCAAAGAACCTTGGATAATCCAGTTCAAGTATTGAATGATATTACTGGGCTAAAAAACATTTTGGGACTATGTAAAAACTCGGGTGTAAAGCGTGTTTTCTACTCTTCTTCATCAGAAGTATATGGCGAGCCTGTTGAATTTCCTCAGAACGAACACACTACACCTTTAAACTCACGTTTACCTTATGCAATTGTAAAAAATGTGGGCGAAGCATTTTTAAAATCGTACAAACAAGAGTATGGATTAGATTATACTGTATTTAGATTTTTCAATACTTACGGACCAAAGCAAAGTAAAGATTTTGTGGTGTCTAAATTTATTTATAAAGCACTCAAAAACAAGCCCATCACCGTTTATGGCGATGGTTTGCAAACAAGAACTTTCTGTTATATTGATGATAATATTGAAGCTACCACAAACGCCTTTTACAAAAATATGTATGTAAATGATGTTGTAAATATTGGTGGCGAAATAGAAGTTACGATTTTAGAATTAGCACAAACTATCATTAAATTAACCAAATCTGAATCTAAAATACAACATTTGGCTGCTCTTGAAGATGGTGATATGACACGCAGAAGGCCAGATATCAAGAAAATGAAAAAATTATTAAATAGACCTATGCTTCCATTAGAAGATGGCATGCAAAAAGTGTTGAATCAATTGGATTGGATTATATAAGTATTGTTAAGGTTAATTTATTTTTAACCCATTATTGAATGAAAATTATCAGTCCTCCAAAAATTATTACAGGTCTGTATCATTCTTTAGAATGGGCAATGCCTGCGGGAGTTGAAAAAAAAATATATTTAAGTTTTGATGATGGTCCAACACCTTCAATAACCAATTTTGTATTAAACGAACTTGAAAAGGTAAATGCCAAAGCCACTTTTTTTTGTATAGGAAAAAATATAGCAAATGAACCAACTTTGTTTAAAGAGATTTTGGCCTCAAAACATCAAATAGGAAATCATACACAAAATCATGTGAATGGTTGGAAAACAAGTACCACAAATTATCTTCAAGAAATTCAAAATTGCGAAAAAGAAATACAGAATCAGGGCTGCAAATGTGAACCAAAGCCTTTATTTAGACCGCCTTATGGCAAAATAACTAGACAGCAAATAAAGGCACTAAAAACGCAGTATAGAATTGTAATGTGGAGCATTTTAGCCTATGATTGGTTGCCCGAAAAAAATGAAAATCAGTGCTTGAAAAATATAACAGCACACTTAAAAAATGATGCAATTATTGTGATGCATGATAGTGTTAAGGCATCGGAAAATGTAAAAAAAACATTGCCTACTTTGTTGCAAATTGTAAAAGATAAAGGCTTTAGTTTTGGTTTAATATAATTAAAAAAGATGAGTAAAATTATTACGCTAAGTCCGCAACATTTTAACGATTACGAATTACTTGATTGTGGTAATTTCGAAAAGCTTGAACGTTTTGGAAAATATATTACTATTCGTCCTGAGCCACAAGCGGTGTGGGATAAACAATGGTCACAGCAAGAATGGGAAAAGAGGGCTCATCTTAAATTTACCTCAACATCGAGCTCATCGGGCAAGTGGCAACATTTAAAAGAAGCACCAGAGCAATGGAAAATTTCGTACGGTTTAAAACATCAGCAAACACAGGGCAATATTGTATTTCGATTAGGATTAACTTCCTTTAAACATGTTGGTATTTTTCCGGAGCAAGCGGCTAACTGGGATTTTATTTTTAAACAGGTACAAAGCATGATTAATGATGGAATTTCATCGCCCAAGGTTTTGAATTTATTTGCTTACACAGGTGGTGCATCATTGGCCGCCAAAGCAGCTGGTGCAGATGTTACACATGTAGATAGCATTAAACAAGTTGTAACATGGGCCAACGAAAACAGTCAACTTTCTAAATTAAATGATATTAGATGGGTGGTTGAAGATGCTTTAAAATTTGTGAAGCGCGAATTAAAAAGAGGAAACAAATATCATGGTATTATTTTAGACCCGCCAGCCTTTGGACACGGGCCCAATGGCGAGAAATGGAAGTTAGAAGAGCAATTAAATGAAATGGTAAGTCATGTGTTGGAACTGCTGCATGATGACCAACATTTTTTAATTTTAAATGCCTATTCCTTGGGCTTGTCGAGTTTGATTTTGGAGAATCTTTTGATACATAAAGCAAAAGATAACCTAGAAATTGGCGAATTGTTTTTACCTGCCACTTCGGGAGTAAAACTGCCCCTGGGTGTTTTTGGAAGGTTTGCTAAAGGGAAATAACTTGATGTAAGAACGCCTAATCCTAATAAAATAGAAAGTGTCATTTGAGAGCAAACACTGGTTTGAAACTAGTTGTAGTTCTTTTAATTCTAAACACTATTTTTCTAAGGCCCTCAAAATAAATATGCAATGGTTAATGTAGATACTACTTGAAATTAGCAGAATAAAGCCATCCTGCAATTTGACTAAATTAAAAGTGTAATCGGTATTATTAATTTAATGATTTTCATCAATCATTATGTTGGCAAAATTATACCAATGTGATTTATAAATTATGCCAATAATTTAAAATCTTACAATGGTAAATGCCGATCGGAAAAAAGTTTGGGACAAATGCCGTGAAACAAATTTGGGCCATTACTTATTTCACATCGGTATTACAGATTTTTAGCCACAACTAAATTTTTATTCTTGAACCTAGAAAAGTCAACATGCTTTAGTAAAACAACAATAAAAATATCTATATAAATAAACACAAACCTTTCCTCTAACCAGGGATGTATAAAAAATCTGACAATCACACTGGTTAAAATAGCATAGAAAATAATTTTTTCGGCACTCGACAACTTTTTTAAAATAAAAAATGGGAAAAGCAAAGTAATTAAAAACAGAAAGGTACTCTTGTGGCTCAGGCTCTGCTTAATCCCATTCAACAAGCCAGTCAAATAAACATCAATACTAAATTTACCTGCCTCAGTCTGAGGTGAAACTGTTAAGTCGACAAAAGATCGGTAAAACATTTGCCATCCATCATATTGATAATTATAGGAAACTAAAAGCACACTTGCTACACAGGCAAACGTTGTTGCTATTGCAAATAATGAAGGCTTTACTTTCAAAAGTAAAATAGCAACACTAGAAAAACAGACTACAAAAAACAGATAATCTGGTCGCGTTAATGCTGCAAGAAATAGGAAGATATAGCTTAGTTTCAACTTATTTTTCTCCAAATAAAAATAAACTGCTGCTATAAAAAACGAGCCTGCCAAAGCATCTGGCGAAGAAATAATAAAACTGCGTATATTAAACCAACATAAAAATATGAATACAGACAACAACAACGACAATCCATTTTCATGATACTTTTTAAGCCAATTGTAGGTGATAGTGAATATTAAAATGCTAGAAATTAAAACTACTAAAAACAAGGCATCATACAAGGGAACACCTATTTTATAAAATACATAGCTAGTATACACATACAAAAATTTAACTTGAAAAAATGGCAATTGTTGGGCAAAATAATTTTGATGATCATAAATAGATTTGCAAAAAGGATGACCATCAATTAATTTTTGCTGTTCGTCAATGGATGTGTTTTCTTTTAATAATTGATAAGTGCTTTCATGTATTTTGGCATTATCCTTTTCATCAATGGCAAGCACAGCGCCCATATAAGGAATGGCATCCCAATACGTTTTTTTCTTATGGATGAGCATAAAAATATAGGCAAGGCCAAAAAGTATAAGTAAGTAATTTATATAGTTTTTCAACAAATAAATGGGATGCTTGCTGTTAATAATTTAAATTTTCAGAACTAGTTCATCGTTAAGCTAAGCCATTGATTTCAACAAAATTATTCAAAAACCACTAGCTTAAAATTTTCAACTTTGCAAACTTCAAAATCAATTGTTTTTGTCCGGCTTCTGCAAAGTTAATTGTTGCTTTTTGATTTGGATAAATGCCTTCAATTAACTCAACTGTACCTGAACCAAATCGTTGATGTTCTACATTGTTTCCTACGGCCAAATTACGGGTGTCATCGCCCTGTATTTCGCTGCCAGATTTGTTTGCAGCTGTACTTAGCTTAGTTAAATTTTTGGGTGGTGCAAAAGCAGGTTTTGGAGGCGTTTTTGCTGTTTTTTCGTTGTTTGAAAACTTACTTGTTCCAATGTCTGTGCGCTGTTTGTATCTATTTCCCCAGCCTTCTTTGGAAGACGAAAAATCTACATCATCAAAAAAACCATTATTTAAAGAGGCATTATTTTTTCCGAATTTAAAGTTTAAACAATCAGCATCTATTTCTTCAATAAATCTGCTTTGCTCGCAAGCGGTTAAATTACCCCATTTGTAACGTGAGGTTGCAAAGCTAATAGTAGCACGCTTTTCGGCCCTTGTAATTGCCACATAAAATAACCTACGTTCTTCTTCTAATTCTTCAATGCTATTGATGGTTAATTGCGATGGAAACAAATTTTCTTCAACGCCTACTATATAAACATAAGGAAATTCTAGTCCTTTAGCAGCATGAATAGTCATTAATGAAACTTTATTGTTATCACCATCTTTATCATCCAAATCATCAGTAAGCAAGGCAATATCTTGCATGTAATCTTTCAAAAAACGTGTTTGAGTTTCTACATCCTGTACCACCAAATCTTGTACATCGTTTTCCGAAAACTCTTTCATCCCATTCAATAATTCTTGTATATTTTCGTAACGACTCACCCCTTCAGGACTTTTATCATTATATAGCTCCTTTAACAAACCACTTTGCATGGCAATATGATTTCCCGCATCAAAGGCCGTTTGTGTGTTGGCAATGGCTGCAAAACTTTTAATTATTTCGGCAAAGTCGCCTAATTTATTAATTGCTCCTTGATTAATGTTTACTTGGTAATAGGTAGGTTGCTGCAACACTTCCCACATCGAGGTATTATTATTTGCCGCTGCCACCATTATTTTATCAATTGTAGCATCGCCAATTCCTCTTCCTGGATAATTAATAACACGTTTTAACGCTTCTTCATCATTATGATTGATCGTTAAACGGCAATAAGCCAATAAATCTTTTATTTCTTTACGCTTGTAAAAACTTAAGCCTCCATAAATTCTGTAGGGTATATTTTGCTTTCGCAGGGCTTCTTCCATGGCTCTGCTCTGTGCGTTGGTGCGATATAAAATAGCGAATGCACTGTGTTGGGCTGTTTCATTTACTTTAGTTTCAAAGATAGAAGAGGCAATAATCTGCCCTTCTTCATTATCGGTAAACGCTCGCAATACATCTATTTTTTCGCCTTCATCATTCTGTGTCCAAACATCTTTTTTAAGCTGCGCTTTGTTGTTAGCGATGATACTATTGGCAGCCTTTACAATGATTTTTGTGCTGCGATAATTTTGTTCCAATTTAAATACTTTTAAATCGGGATAATCTTTTTTAAAGTTCAGTATATTTTGAATATTAGCACCACGAAAAGCATAAATACTTTGTGCATCATCGCCCACCACACATATATTTTCATTCACTGCAGCCAACTTCTTAACAATAACATATTGCGAAAAATTGGTATCCTGATACTCATCTACCATCACATATTTAAACTTGTGCTGGTACTTTAACAACACATCTGGAAAATCTCTAAATAAAATATTGGTATTAAACAATAAGTCATCAAAATCCATAGCAGATGATTGAAACAAACGCTGCTGATAAATTTTGTAAATTGTTCCTAATTGTGGCTTTACGCTCAACTTATCTTCACGTTGAATTTCTTCATTAGCATTGTATGCTTTCCAGGATAAGAGATTGTTTTTTGCTGATGAAATACGGTTGTAAACTAGGCTTGGCTTGTATTGCTTTTCATCTAAACCTAATTCTTTAATAATAGATTTTAAAAGGCTTTTAGAATCATCTGTATCGTAAATCGTAAAATTGGTAGGGAAGCCCAATTTTTCAGCTTCAATTCGCAAAATTTTTGAAAAAACAGAGTGAAATGTGCCCATCCATAAACTACGCGCTTTATCGGCACCCACAATATGTTCAATACGCTCTTTCATTTCTTTGGCGGCCTTATTGGTAAAGGTTAAAGCCAATATGCTAAACGGATCAACACCATTTTGCATTAAATAAGCAATACGAAATGTAATTACCCTTGTTTTTCCTGAGCCAGCGCCTGCAATAATCATCATTGGGCCTTTCACTGTGGTGGTAGCCTGTTGCTGCGGAGGATTTAATGTTTCTAAGAAATTTTGCACCGTTTTATCTTTTCCAAATTTACATGCAAAGTTAAAATTTGAAGCGCATAATTTTCATAAAAGTTATGAAATAAATAAATACAAGTTTAATAGGCAGTTTCAGCCATTAATTGCTTTAGTATTCTTGATTTTAAAAACCATAAAAAAATAAATATTAAACAATTGCCAATTAAATTTGCCATTAAAGCTCCGTTAATGCCAAATGATTTTACAAGAAGGCACGCACATAACAAAGTAAAAGTTCCTGCTAACAAAATTATGGTTACCAAGTGATGCTGTTTATCATTTCTAAAAAGAAAAAATATCAGGGGATTGGTAGCAAAAAATAGGAGTTCAATGGCATACAATAAAACCAATGAGTATATAGATAAATTAAATTTAAATAAAACGCTAATGGCAAAATAAACAAGTATGGTATACAACAAACTGAGCACAATACCAATCAAAAAATATTGTGTAGCAATGCTTTTAAATGAGTTCCAATTAATTCGATATATCTCCTTCATAAAAGGTTGTAGAAGAGCATGAGCAGCTATAATTCCCATAGTCGAAAAAGTAGAAATTATTTGATAATGGGCTTTACTAATATCATCAAGTAGTGCAGTTACAACAATAAAGTCTGCCTTATTAACCAACATACCACCCAATGCCAAAAAAAAGAAAGGGAATAGTGGTTTTAACTTGTAAAAATTAAATTGTTTTGATAAAGGGATGAGCGCTGTATCATAAATAAAAAATAAAGAAAAACATTTTACTAAATAATAAATCAAGAAAGAAATAATCAAATAATTTAGTTGCAATGGTTCGCTTGGTGAAAACAAAAAAATGAGTTGTGCTAAAATGGCTATCAATTCTACAAACAACAAAAATTTGAATCTTTTTTCGTATATCAATAGAGGATGAAAACTATTTACTACAAAGGAAGAAAGTAAGATTAAATTTATTTGTAAAAGCTCATTTAATGTAAAAATAAAGAATGAAATCGCACAACAAGCGAGTAGCAGAGGCAAGCGCAATATCATGTTTGTTTTAGTTAAATCAATTGCCTTTGTTAAAGATGTGCTATATTCCTTAATGAGATAATCTTTGCTACCAAAATTAAAAACGATGGTAAACAAAGAAATCAACACCCATATTGCCGCAAACTTTCCCCACAACAATGTGTATTTGTTGGCCATTACAAAGTAGGCAATAATTGCTGTGCTGAATGCATTAATCAATTGAAAAGCTAGCCCATTGCTAATCATCAATATGCGTTGAAGAAACTTATTCTTACTTGCCATTATTCAAATAATTCGGTTCGCTATTTGTAGCTTCTCTCATATCATCACTCACCTTAATGGATTTGTATGGTGCATATTTTTCGATTTGATTTCGGTGATATACATCTTTTAAAAATGGAAATTCGTTGTTTACATGTGTAGGAATGCTTAACAACATTTTTTTTACAGCGTCCTCGCTTATATTCCACTCATCGGACAAACGTGCAGCGTTTGGCTCATTAAAGCATAAATAAATATATTCTCCTTGGGTGTGTGCTCTAGCATCCTTAAAATTAAGCTGTGATTTTGTTTGTGCATGAAATGCTTTTAGTTTACTTGTGAAATACCTTTGGTCTTGTAAAAAAACTTCTTTACTAACAAATCCTGGAATGTTACTTGTGCCGCTAAATAAGGGTTGCATGCCGCTTTCGTGACACCACATACACTTTGCTGGCTTGCCTGCTCGATGTAACAAAGGGTCTTTAGGTGCATATAAATCTCCCTTTTGATTATAGATCACAAACCGAGGTTGCCCGTTATCCATATAATCGAAAGCTTCTATAATGCCGCTTTTTAAGAAGGAGCCATTGCTATATCTTCCGTCTCCTTCATGTGAAATAAAGTAATTTTTTTGAATATTTAAATCATCTACCGTGTAGTTAAAAATACGCGAAGAATTTGAAATAGAAGAAGTATCACAAACAAAGGTTTTATAAGCCAAACTCGCATATTGCGCACTAAAATCATTAAATGTCTTTGGAGCATTTGTAATTTTATAATAGTGATAGGTGTTGTTAAAACAAAGTGCAAAAAAACGACCTGCATCAATGCCTCCAGTGTTATTATATTCTTGTGTTTGTTTTACCAAATTAATTAATTGCTCTAAGTTATTGATAGCATGTTCCGAAAATCCTAATTCTGCGATATTAATTTCTATTTTCTTGGCTTCTATAAATTTAATTCCAACATCAAATTTTTCTGTAGGCAATTTTGCACCTAAATATGAAAAAAGCCATACCATTCCCGTTGTAAATTCTTCCTTGGTTTGATGTGCTGGCGTCCGACGGGAGGGTAATCCCATGGGCGGCGTAGGCGACCTG
>CAIKXD010000179.1 GCA_903831265.1 uncultured Bacteroidota bacterium | reverse complement strand
GGTTGATGTTCAAGAAGTTTACAGTAAGACAGAAAGATACATTGAAGAAAACAAAAAGAGTTTAGGTGTTATTTTGGTTGCTATCGTTTTAGTTATCGGTGGTTACTTTGCTTGGGACAGAATGTACGTTCGTCCGCTTGAAGATGAAGCCAAAACCGCCATGTTTATGGCTGAAAAATATTTTGAGAAAGATTCATTAAACAAGGCCATTAATGGAGATGGGAACTACAAAGGTTTTAAATATATTATAGAAGAATATGGTGTAACAAAATCAGCAAATCTTGCTCATTATTACCTTGGAATCTGTTACTTAAATCAAGGTAAGTTTCAAGATGCGATAGATAATTTAAAAGAATTTGATAGTGATGATGAAATCCTAGGACCTGTTGCGACTGGAGCAATTGGGGACGCAAACATGGAATTAGGTAAAAAAGAGGAAGCTGTAAATTTTTATTTGAAAGCAGCAAAACAAGACGACAACAAATTTACAACACCGTTTTATCTGATGAAAGCCGCAATGGCTTACGAGGAGCAAAATGATTTTAAAAATGCAGTTAAAATATACGAGCAAATAAAATCAAATTATTCTGAAACTACAGAAGGGCGTGAAGTTGAAAGATACTTAAGCCGTGCCAAAATGCAAGGTGGTGTTTAACCTTAAATAACAATAAATTGTCATCTTCTCTCAAGAGTTTATCAGACAACGAGCTGAACACAAATATTCCTAATGCCAAGGCCATGCGCTTTGGCATTGTTGTTTCCGAATGGAATCATGAAATTACCCTAGCTCTAAAAGATGGTGCTTACAACACTTTAATTAAACATGGTGCTGCACCCAATAATATATTGATTTCTTTTGTTCCTGGAAGCTACGAGTTAACTTTAGGAGCGCAATTACAACTAGAAACCCAAGATGTAGATGCTGTTATTTGTTTAGGTTGTGTTATACAAGGCGAAACGCGTCACTTCGATTTTATTTGCGATGCCGTAGCACAAGGAATTACCAACTTAAATATTAAATATTTAAAGCCCGTAATATTTGGTGTTTTAACCCCTAATAATCAACAGCAAGCAATTGATAGAGCAGGAGGAAAACATGGAAATAAAGGCGATGAAGCTGCTGCCACCGCAATAAAAATGTTGGCACTTAAGCAAAAATTAAAGTAATTTATTCCAAAAGACTCCCCACAAGGAATAATTTTTTTCTAAAAATAGTGATGTAAACAGCAATGGCTAAATTCATATATTTTTAGTTTTAATAATTTTAAAAAATTCCTTTTCAAGATGTTATATAGTAGTTAGTTTGCTCACTTTCCTTAAAAAAATACAACATCATTTCTCGTATAAACAATTATAATAATTAATATTGCGAGGTATAACCCTAACTATAAAAAATGAAAAAACTATTTGGCTGCATTTTATTTGCATTATCTTTAACAGTTTCTGCGCAACAACCGCTGCGTATTGAACAACTCTTAAATTTTAAAAAAGTGGGGAATCCCGCGGTTTCTATGGATGGATTGTCTATGGTTTTTTACATAGAAACCACCAATCTTGAAAAGAATAAAGGCAATAAAGATTTGTATTTGAGCTACACTAGCAAAGAAGGCATTGAACCTGTTCAGTTAACCAATACACCCGATTACAATGAATTTGCTCCTCAATTTAACAGAACTGGTTCGCATGTTTACTTTATCTCTACAGAGAGCGGAGCGCCTCAAGTGTGGGTGATGGAAATTAAAACTAAAGCGAAAAATCAAGTAAGCTCAGTACCCGATGGTATAGGTAGTTTTATAATCAGTAGTGATGAAACTACGCTGTATTACACTGCCGATGTAAAGATGGATAAAAATGTAGCAGAAATATATCCAGATGCAGCTAAAAGCAATGCCAGAATAATTGACGACCTAATGTATCGACACTGGGATAGTTGGGACGATTACAGTTACACCCATTTATTTTTTGTTTCTGTTAACAATTATATTGCTGGAGTTAATCCAATAGATATTTTAAAAGACGAACCTTATGATGTAGAAAATTTTGACGTTAATGTAAGTGGCAAAGAAGTGGCTTATGCATGCAAAAGATTAAAAGGAAAGGAATATGCTTTTAGTACCAACACCGAAATTTATTATTACGATACACAAGCAAAACAAACACGAAATTTAAGCCAAGGAAATTTAGGCTATGATATGAATCCCAAGTTTTCGCATACAGGCAAATATTTAATTTGGGAAAGTATGACGAAAGCCGGTTTTGAAAGTGATAAGGCCAATATTATATTATTTGATTTTGGAACAGCCAAAACATCTTTTTTAACTAACGATTTTGCAGAAGGTGCAAGTAATTTAACCTGGAGTTTAAATGATAAAGACATTTATTTTATTGCACCCACAAACGGTACATTTCAAATTTATGATTTAGAATTAAGCACTAAAAAAATTAGATCGATAACGGCAGGTGAACACGATTGTAAGAGTATTGGCTTAGGCGCAAAAGCACTTATTTATGCCAAAACTACCATGAACAGCCCCCAAGAAATTTATCAATATAGTTTTGCTTTATCCAAAGAGTCGCAATTAACTTTTGTAAATAAAAAGGAATTGGATAATATAAGTGTGAGCAAGGTTGAAAGAAGAATAGTTAAAACTACTGACGGAAAAGAAATGCTGGTATGGATTATTTTACCTCCTGATTTCGATCCATCAAAAAAATATCCAACATTACTTTATTGTCAAGGTGGACCGCAGAGTATGGTTAGCTGCAGCTATAGTTTTAGATGGAACTTTGCCTTGATGGCGGCCAATGGTTATGTGGTGGTAGCTCCCAATCGTAGAGGTTTACCTGGTTTTGGAAGAGAATGGAATGATGCCATTAGTGGCGATTGGGGAGGACAACCGATGAAGGATTACTTGAGTGCCATTGATGATGCAAAAACATTACCGTATGTTGATGGAAATAGACTTGGAGCCGTTGGAGCCAGCTACGGAGGCTACTCGGTGTATTGGCTTGCGGGCAATCATAACAAACGTTTCAAATCATTTATTTCGCATTGTGGTTTGTATAATTTAGAGAGTTGGTACCCAAGTACCGAGGAAATGTTTTTTGCCAAAAATGATATTGGCGGAGCACATTGGCAACCCGAAATGGCAGAGGCTTACAAAAAATTTTCGCCTCATAATTTTGTGCAAAAATGGGACACACCAATCATGGTTATTCATGGTGAAAAAGATTTTAGAGTGCCTGTAAGTGAGGGCATGCAAGCCTTTGGCTCAGCGCAATTGCAAAACATTAAAAGTAGATTTTTGTATTTTCCTGACGAAGGGCATTGGGTATTGAAACCTCAAAATGCCCTTGTTTGGCATCGTGAATTTTTTAGATGGTTAAAAGAAACATTATAATAATTAAGCCAATCTTAATCGATTGGCTTTTTTATTTTAAATAAATTTGGATTAATTTTAGTCACTTAAATAAGATTAACTAATGGAAAGCAAAACTATTTATTTAGCATACACCACTCCTGATATGGAGCAATTAAGAGAGGAATTAATGTTTACTTTATTTAAGGCTGGATTTAAGGTTTTACCTATGGGCGAGCCTGATAGCAGTGAAGAAGTATTGAAGAGCAAAATTAAAATTGACTTGGGACAGTCCAAATCTTCGATACATTTAATTGGTGCTGACTATGGACAAACCTTAACTTCTGAAGGAAACATGAGTTTGGCAAACTATCAATACAAAGAGGCAAAAGAGTATTTGCATAAAGGAAATAATTTCAGAATATTTGTATGGCATCCCGAAACAGGTAAACAAATCACAGATACTAATCAACAAGCTTTGATCAATGATTTGCAAAACAATATTGAAGCCAATATGACCTACACTAATACACCATCATCTATACAATTAGCAGACGATCTAAGGAGTATGATGGAAGTAACAGATAAACCTCAAATGCAATTAAACAACACTGAGATATTTTTTATTAGTAATTTAATTGATGATTTAACAGCCGAAGAAATTACAGACATGTTAAGTGATGTTACAGAGATTGAAAAGCTATCTATTGAACAGGACAGTGACACCGATTACGCAGAGTTAAGCAGTCAGCAAATCAATAAAAGCAAATTGGCGGTGGTTTATTTTAAAGAATCGGCGGATTGGGCAATTCCTTTTGCACAGCAAATTTGGAAAAAAGTGGGAGGCGCAGCAGCTACAACACCTATATTGGTGATAGGGGATGAAGACCCTGAAACCAATAAAAGCAAAGGCTTTAAAGCACCAAGAGTTATATCAATGGTGATGGCAGGAGAGTTGATACCTTTGGAGATAAAAGTGCAATATGATAAAGCTGTTGAAGCAGTATAAATGAAATAAAAACGAGCTATATGGAAGCATTAAATTCCATTCAATTAGAAATTTTAAATTTTTTCATTAACACCCATAAACACTAATGATTTATATGTTAATAGGTATCTGCCCAATGCATACTAATTTAACTATTTATTTGAAAAGCCTATAGCAGAGTCTTTGAAAAGAAAAGATTTGCATTTTGATATAGAAGTTGGTTATCTTATTATCAAGAATGACACCTTGACTAATTTAATAGCATTTCAGTTTCCAGATTTAATAATTTGTCAATTAAAGAGTAATTACATTTAAAAAATATACATTTGCTTAACAACAAATAAATTATGGCTTTAAAACTTGGGATATCAGGTAATCGTAATATTAATGGTTTAGAAAAGGAAAAGTTGTTTGCCAATATCGAAAAAAGCATTCGCAATGTTTTAAAAAGAAACAATACCAATCAATTTATTGGTTATACCCCTCTAGCAACAGGAGCAGATACAATTTTTGCGGAAGTTGTTAGGAACGTTTTTAATATGCCTTTGCAAATTGTAATGCCATTTCCGCTCTCAGAGTATGAGAAAGATTTTTCAGAAGTAGAAAAGAAAGTCCTAAATTCATTTATCGAAAGTTTTCCAACCTTCGAAATAACAAGCAATTCAATTCCAAAAGATAATATTGAAAGAAGTGAAGCATATTTTAAAGTTGGAAAGTATTTGGTTGACAACTGTGAAGCAATGATTTTTGTTTGGGATGAAAACAAACCTTCGGGTAAAGGTGGAACAGCAGATGTAATAAGTTATTATTATGAAAAGAAAAATCAAAATTCACTCGAATTTATAGCTCTAAATAAGCAAAAGGAAGATGCTTTTAATACAGATATTCAGAATGAATTTATTCAGTCAAACCGCAAGGCAATAAAGCGAAGGAATAACTATAAATTGGTTTGGCGAATTGCTATTTTATTGGGCTGGCTCGCAGTTGTTTTTTTTGCTATTAATACTGCTTTTGATACGAGATTAAAACCTGTGATATGTCTTATACTTGTTTGCTTAGAGTTTCTTTTTGTGTTTTTAGTTTTCATCTTAATAACAAGGGCAAAAGCGAATAACTATCACGGACAATACCTTAAGGAACGTTCAAGAGCAGAGACTTTTAGGATCCTCAAATGTTATTATCATGCTAATGTTGAGATAAAAGTATCAGAACTAACTTCAATTAAAAATAAAGAACTACTCAATCTTATCAAAGATATTAACAAGCAAATCAAGGAGTCGAAATACAACTCTAAGTGGTATTCGAACTATTCAATTAAAATACTTATCGAGGAGCAAATTAAATATCACAAGGATAAAATAAAACAATGTGGTAATAAATTTCATTGGTTCGAAAGAATTAACTTGATAATTGCACTATTATTTTTGATTAATTTAGTTGCTCATTTGTCTAATTCAATGCTTCACTATTTCTACAAAAGTCATTTAGAATTATACAGTCATGAGGTTATAATCTTTCTAAAATATATTCTTACCTGCCTCCTATGCAGCCATTGAAGCAATTTTGTATTTTCAAGAATGGGCTGTACTGAAGAAATATTCAATTTCTGTAATTGAAAGTTTGGAGGACGTTATTAAAATCCTCCCAAAGGACATAGACAGGGTAGAGGATATTACTTATTTTGATGAACAGGTTAT
>CAIKXD010000178.1 GCA_903831265.1 uncultured Bacteroidota bacterium | reverse complement strand
GATTGAAATATTCCTTTTCAAATGAATCAAAGTCGCTTCACCATGCGGGTTATTCAATTGATTTACCTTGTGTTTTAACTTTGAGGTTTTCTAAATAAATTATAAAGTTAATTTTATAAATATTTTTCTATTAACCATGAAATATCAATCCCAATAGCAAAAAAGTTTATGAATGAAACGATGATAAGTCCAATGACCTAAATTTTGATAAATTTAATAATTTGAGACTTATTATCAGAAACAATTTCAATATAATAAATACCATTATCCAATCCTCTCAAATCCAAGGTTTCACCGTTTACTGAAATGTCATTGATGATAGTTTGTCCAATAGGATTCATAACCGTAATAATTTCATTGCCAGTTAAATTTTTTATAGTAATCCAACCTTCACTAGGGTTAGGATAAATTGAGATTTTGTCGCTGGCAATTTGGTTGATCCCACTTAAGTTGAAATTAAAGCAAGCTGAAGTGTCAGTACAGTTATTTTTTGTCACTACAACTGCGTAACTGCCACTTGCCACTGGTGTGTAATCTTGCGCGGTTTGCCCATTTATTACTTGTTTGCCATTGGTGCAATTAAGCCATTTATAAGATGCGCCAGTAATATTAGTTGTAATGGCATTTCCTTTAGCACTCACAATTGGTAATGATTTGTTAATGCTAAGATTTAATGTATACAATGTATCACAATTGCCGGTACCTGCAACTAAGAAATTATAACTTCCTCCCTGAGTATACATTTTATTGTTCAGCACATATTGTCTGCAGGCACTTGCATTTAAGGTTTTTGCGATATTACATTGACTTATCTTTAGCCAAAAGTATCCTTGGTTGGCAGTAGTGTATGTTTTGCTAAGTCCAAAATTGATATTTCCACTAAATAAACCAACTAAGTATACATTTCTTAGCTTATCTACAAAGATGCTTCGGGCTGCATCAAAACTACTACTGCCATAGCTTTGTACCCAAATAAATTGACCGTTCGAATTTAATTTCATTGCAAAGGCATCATCAGCACCAACATTTATCTTTAGAGTTTTTCCTGCGCCAGGATCGAAATCAGTAGAATCTGTATAGCCTCCTGCCACATAAATATTACCTGAGAAATCTAAAGCTATTGACGATCCTACCTCGCCACCATTTTTGCCATCGGCAATATAAACCCATTTGTATTTACCTGCAGAATCGAGTTTAAGGACATACATGTCATTGTTAAGGCCTTGACTTGTATGGATATCTGTGCCTGTTCCTGGATCAAAATCTATGGTGCCAAAAAATTGCCCACAGATAATTGTACTTCCTAAGTCATCTGCAGCAATACTTAGTCCATACTCGGTATTATTACCCCCAAGGCTTCTTGCCCATTTGTAACGGCCTGATGAGTCAAGCTTACAAACGAAAATATCGTTACCACTTATACAGCTTAGGTCGGCAGTGCCTGCATTAGGGTCAAAATCAACCGTGCCGATATAGCCACCTGTCATACAAATATTGGAAAAACGATCTGTGCAAATACTTAAAATATCAATATTACCGGTACTTTTTAAGGTTTTCGCCCATATAAAATTACCGTTGTTGTCCAGCTTCAATATAAAGGCAGCTCCTAATACATTTGCTACGCCACTTCCTGGATTCAAATCATCGCTTCCGTTTATACATTTTCCGACTGTGTATACAGCCCCTTTTGCATCCAATGCAATGCCAGTTGATGTTGAGTTGCCAAACCCTGAGCTAGTTTTCCCCCATATTAAATTACCTCCAGTGTCTAATTTTATGACATAAAAATCAAAGTACCCTTTCACTTTCATCACCCCAATTCCTGGGTCAAGATCTATGGTATCATGAAAACTACCAGTGATATATATATTATCATTTTCATCAATTTCAATAGAGTTGGCGTCGGAATCAAAAATACAACTCATCTTTTTTGCCCAAAGAAAAGTACCAGCCTTATTAGTTTTTGTTATAAATCCATTAAATGCCGAATTGGTAGTTGACAGATTAAAAACACCTGCCCCCGGATCAAAATCAACTTTTTTAAGGAATCTGCCTATGTTGTATACATTCCCTCTGCTATCTGTTTTAACCAACTTCGGACCCTGATTATAAACCAGGGCTTCATTTCCATTGGCCCAATCTGTAGTTTGAGCATTGGAAAGATTTATGATGATAAACATCAAAGTAATCGCTAATAAGTTTAGAATTTTATTCATTTTATTTTATTTATTAATCATTGTAGTCAAAGTATTTTCAAACTTCATGGTTGATTGATTAATTTATAACGGACATTTATTTTAGGTTCAAGTCAAAAATAAAACGGTTCGGTTATAATTTCAATTTCAGTCAATGAAGCCATTACTTATGAATGTATTATCATTCATAAGTAACAAATGTATAAGTAATTTCTGAATATTTATTTGTTTGATTGTTTTTATTTTTTTAATGGTTCATTCCTAAATGTTTAATTATTTTGAAATGAAGTTAATGCAAGAATCAAAACAACCTTTAAATTATTTTCAAAGAATTCTGGCAGCAGATAAAGTACTTAGAATAAACGTTTCAAAAAGTAGTTCCTGAGTAAGGGGCCTAATCGACTTTGATTGTTTGGTTTAAAAGTTGTAATTAGATTAGTTTATGAATTTCAATAAAAAACATACCACCCAGTATGTTTTCCCCTCTTTGTGTTCTTGGTGTGGTTTTCCCCTTTGTGAACTTGGTGGTTAAAAAAAGTACGTCTGACCAAGCACCCCTTTATTCCTTCTTCCGCTTCGCTTTGGCTTTTGGTGGCTCGCTGGCCTTATTCACATCCTTTTCTATTTGCTTCAATTGAGCTTCGCAAATCGCTATTAGGGCGTTGGCTTGCTCCACCTTCTCTGTGAGCTCATTCAGCTCAATACCGCCTTGCTCTAGCTGTTTAACTAAAGCTTGCAGTTGTTGAAAGGCTTGGGTATAATTCAATTCAGTTTTCATCGTTTATTTTTTGATTACAGTACTAGTGATCGTTTGCTTGCTAAAAATGGTTTCTATTTCATCATCCACCATTAGCTCATCGGGATTTGTGATGATTCTATTCTTCTTTTTAACCATGGCAAAACCGCGTTGCAAGATGGTTTGTGGACTCGCCAATTTAACAATGCGCTGCGCGTAATTCAACTGGTCGCTAGCAGTTTGCAATTGCCTTTTAATGGCATCAAAGAAATTGGTTTTAAGTTGTATGATTTGATTTTCGAATTCGAAATTATGGTCGATAATCAGTGTAGCTACTTTGGTGGGCGTCTTCTGCTCACGGGCCATTAAATCGATAATGCTTTGGTTGCGGTCGTGACCAATACCCGTAAAGATAGGGAGGGGGAAGGCGGCCACTGTGCGGGCCAATTCATAATCATCGAATGGTTTGAAATCGGTTTGTGATCCTCCCCCGCGCACAATGGCTACTAGGTCGAATGCCAAGCCAGAAGTTTCGATTTTTTTAAGTTGTTGTAAAATTAATTCATGGGCCGTATCACCTTGTATGGTGCACAAAAATTCTTGGATGACAAAAGTATACCCATGTTTATTTTGTTGTAGCTCTTGTAAAAAATCGCGCTGCCCATCGGAGTTAGGTGCAGTAATTAAGGCAATGGTTTTAATAACCAATGGCAAAGGCAAGCGGTTGTTATAGGTGCGAAACACCCCATCAAATAATTGTATGGTGCTAGGATTTTCTTTTAAGAGGCGCTCAATTGTTTTTTGTTTTTCCAATTCAACACTGCCAACGGTATGGGCGGCATCTATTTCTAGTACATCGCAATTCAAACCATACACGGGGTGGAAGCGCACTTTGACCCTGCAAATAATTTCGATGCCATTCTTAAACACTTGTTTGGTGAGGTGTTCGAATTTTTCTATTTCGCTGTAGGTGTTCGACCAGAAAACCGCTTTTATTTCTGCTGTTTTTTGCGTGCCTTCGTATTCTTCTAGAGTAAGGTAGCACCTGCGGTTGCCTTCGTATTTTTTGACATTGGTAATTTGTGCCGACACCCAATACGACTCCCCTTCAAACTGGTATTGGATGGTTTCTTGAATGGCTGCTACAAGTTCCGAGAGTTTTAGTTTTTGGTTCATACGCAAAGTTTATCTTGCGCAGGGAAATTACAAAAATAGAAAGTGAACTTCAATTCAAATGATAAATTGTTGTAAACATTTCTTGTCCAACTTCTGAATAAGAGATAAGCTTGAAAAAGTAAAATGCATTCCCAATAAATTGCACCATGGGAATGCATGAATAAGTTAAGTAATTATGAAATCAAACGTTTAATCTTATCTAATTTTATAGGTGTTAAAGGCTTTTGAATATAGCCTTTAATTGAGCGGTGGTGATTCGCTTTTTCAGTATCTATGGGATTGATAGAAGAGGTAAAAATGAAGATTGGAATAGG
>CAIKXD010000177.1 GCA_903831265.1 uncultured Bacteroidota bacterium | reverse complement strand
TCCATGGAATATTAAAATCAACATACTGATAACGATTTCTATTAATTTCTTCGAGTTCTTCTTTAGTTGCTGTTTTTGATTCGGTTTGTGGCTTAGCTTGCTTACTCTTTAAATTAAAACTTATCGCCAAATTCATTGAGGTAATTCGGGCTAAATCGTTTGATTGATTTGCAATAAATTCATCCAACTTTCTGCCACTTACAGGATCTAGGCGATAAGGGTCGGCCACAGCATTCATATTAATGCTCATGTTTTCGATGGGTGCCGTACGTAAATTAATATTAAAAGTAGAAAGTTGAAAAGAATCGGCCAATACATCATAGCGTGAATCAACACTTAAATTTTCGAAAATTTTATACTTTTTAAAACCACTTATTGTATCTTTTTTAGAACGCACTTTCATTTCTAAATTATTTACCAATCCCATGTTTACAAATCCCGACTTAACCAAAGACGGTGCACCAAACATGGCACCTTCGAAAATACTATAATTGGCAGTATTACCGTTGGCATTTGAAATAACAGTGTTATAACCCGATAATCCTGGATTGTAAGTAAAGCCCACATTGGGTGTTATTACATGTCGTACGGCCTTTATTGGACCATTTTTAAATTGATACATGCCATAAATTATCGTTCTCAAAGAAGTATTTAAACTCAAATCGCGGGCACGCGCAAATTTTTGTACGGTATCGGTAACAATGGTATTTAATTCATTATCGAAAGACTTGCGAACCGATTGCAAATACCACGATTCAGAATAAGTAGCTGTGGGACTAAAGGTAAAATACTTTAATATTTTTATAGAAGTAGTAATTGGAACAATATGATTGGTGCCTTTGCTCACTTCTTTATTCCAGTTTACTTTACCAGCATATAACAAAGAATCAATGGTGGAGAGCTGCGCCCGGGTAGAATTGGTATAAGTTAGCCCAATATCTTCGTACCATTTGTTTGCGCCAATTTGAACCTTTCTTTTAAAAGGATAAAAACGATTTACCGCATAGGTTAGTTCAGGTGCACTAATATCAAATTTTTTAGTGGCTGTATTTTGCGATTGACGGGCACTTATAGTTAAATTACTTTTTGCAAAAGTTTTATTGTACTGTACCGATGATTGAAAAGTATTGGCCAATATATCACTTGCATTATTAGCATTTAACTGATTATAACTACTGGTTCCAAAATTAACATCGGCACTAAAGCGGCTGCTTGGATTAGACTTTGGATCTTGTGAATGATTCCATTTAACAAAAAAGTCCTTGCGCTTTTCAAAATTAGGAAATCCCTGCTCGCCCAATTTAAAAACTGCGTAGCTTAAATTCATATTGCCGCTATACTTGTATTTTTTAGCATATTGACTTTCGGTGCGTAAGGCCCAACTACCGCGGGTATAAATATCACCTCTAATCATTACATCAAAATGTTCATTTACTCCTAAATAATACCCTCCATCTTTTAAAAAGAAACCATAATTATTGGCTTGACCATAAGTGGGTAATAAAATACCATTGGCTTGCCCTTTTTTATTTGGAAAAAAACCAAAAGGAAGCGCCAATGGGGTGGGCACATCGGCTACTACTAAATTAGCAGGTCCCGTTATAATTTTATCATCTGGTATTACTTTTAATTTACTTAAAGCAAAATAATAATGAGGGTGCTCAAGGTTACAAGTTGTATAGCTTCCGTGCTGCATAAAAGTCACATTGGTACTATCTTTCTTTACACTTTCGCCTCTTAAATAACTTTCACCATCAACCGTGGTAACCTCTTTAATTTTACCTTTTTTAGTTTTTGTATTATAAATAATATGTTTCGATTTAAAATTTTGTGAACCATCACTAAAGTCGGGATTATCAACCTTTTTACCGGTAGAATCGAGCACACCTTGTGCCTCTACCAAATTTTTTTGTTGATCGATGGATATTTCACCAGCCTTTAAATTAACATCGCCATAATAAACCTCGGCCTTGCCATAAAGAAAAACCAATTGGCTATCCACCACAAAAATAATACTATCTAAAGCTTGGTATTTTACCTGCTCATCAATAGCATTTTTTGAAATCTTAACGGTGTCAACCTTTACAACGGCTGGTTTTAAAGTATCTTCTTTGCCTGTCTTATTTGTTAAAGAATCAAGCTGCCAAACCAATGTATTGATTGAAGACTTGCTCTTTGCAAAAGAGCAAAATATTAGCATCATCACAAAGGATGTGGCAAGAAGTATATATTTCGTACTTAGCTTAATGTGTGGTGCTTTAAAATTAAGCTACAAATCTAAATAAATAGCCTTAAGAACAGATGTCCTTAAGGCTAAATTAAACTATTTTAAATTAATTTTTGAAAGTAATGCTTATTCTTTTACAATTTTAACAGTTGAAACAGCACCTTCAACATTTGTTTTCAATAAATAAAGGCCTTTGCTTAAGCTACTTAAATCAACTTTGGTAGCTTGCTGAGTAATGCTTTGATCCATCATTTTTTGACCAGCAATGTTGTAAATCTCTAAATAGGATGTTGTGCTGCTATTTAAGTTATTGATGCTAATAAATAATTCTTCTTTAGCAGGATTTGGATACACACTTAAATTGGCGTTTACCGTTTGCACTGAGATAGTAGTTAATAAATCGATGGTATTTATGGCTGTATTGGTGATAATTGGCGCATTAAAATCAAAATAGATATAAGCAGTATTTTCTATTACAGTTCCTAAGTTTAAATTACTTTCTAATTTTGCCTTAAAAGTTACAAAACCATGACTGGCGGGCTCATTGCTAAAACTATCTGCTAAATTAATGTTATTAAAATTAAATTTCAATACACCTGGAGCAAGCCATTGTGGTGTCATCGTATGGCTTCTACCCAATATTTCAATACTTTCTGGAATAACATTTACATCCAAGGTATCAATAATATAAACGTTAATGGCCGATGCATTACCCGTATTTTGAAAATGAACAGTATAAGTTAACTCACCTGTGCTCGGAGGAATAACACCCGTTGCACCAACACCTTTTGGCATTACTTCTTTAATGTTAGGATCATAAGAATTCACCACTGGGTAACAAACTGCATATTGATTGTTGGAAGCATTTATATCGGCACCTGGTACATTTGTACTTACAGAAAAACAGAGTGTATCACCAATATTTACTGTAGTATCAGGCGTTAAGTGCAAGCCAGCAGTTAAACTATTCCAAAAACCATTATTACTTAAATTGCTTATTGGTCCGTAATTCCATGTTAAAGTATCGCCATTAATACTTGTTGGTGGCAAAGTGCTCAAGCTAGCATTGTATGTTACACGATTATCCAAAATTAATTGCAATGAACCAGAGACGGTGTCACAACCCAAATTACTTACATGCGGATATAACATAAAAGGAATACCTGGACGCACAGGACCCGCAGCACCGGCATAAGCAGCCACATCTATGTTTGAAGTACATTGTAATGCAAAATCTAAATTACTCAAAGGAAACGCACTATTTACATCAAAATTATAAATACCAGGCGTGCATGAATTAGGGTAAGCAAATGGCAACATGGGATTAGCATAGGTTAGCTGACCACTATTCAAATAAGAAGTTTGCACTTGAATATCATAATTACCACTCCCTAAAACAGTATAGCTATGATTATCAAAAAAATTGCCGTTGTAATTGGCCGAAACAAGTAAATCATAAAAACTCTGCAAATTACCGTCACCCGAATTATAAATACAATCGCTATTATTGTCTACATAAACCCTTCCTGTTAATCCACCATAGCTGCATGGATTTGTAACGGGTACTTGAAAAAAAGAAAAAATATTATCAATAGAGTCGGTTCCATTTTTGAATTTCATTGGTATAGCGAAAAAGTCAACTGAACCATTATTGGCCTGGTAATCGGGCACAAAAGGAGCACTTCCAAAGCCCGGAATGTTTAAATTCCAGGGATTCATTCCTGTGTTGTTTACCTCCATCATAATTAATGAATTTGAACCAGGATCTTTAACCAAAAGCGTATCTCCTATAAATGAATTACTAATCGTAATATTATACATGATATTTCCATTGGTTCCACATAGTGTTGAATCATGTGCTCCAAAAAAATTGGTATTTACAAAAATATCGCCTTGTTGATACACCTGCGAAAATCCTATTTGAGCAGTAAGCAGAAATACAAAAAGTAAGAGTTTTTTTTTCATTATTTGGGTGGGTTTTAGTTAGTATACTTATATTACGTCATTCGCTAAGGTTGTGTTAGCCAATAATTTTTTATCCTAATTGTATTCAAAAATTACTCTAGCAACAAATCATCCGTATCTAAATTCAACAACTTCACCTCTTGCACCGCACTACCGGCAATTCCTCTTATAGATCCATACATGTCAATGGTATTTTGGGTTACTTTTTCAATTTGTTTTTCGCGTTGTTTCCACATCCTACCCATGGCATTCTTTTCTTTTTCTAAATCTGCACGCATGGTGGTAAAACCTTCAACAATGGCTTCAACCTGCAATCTAAATGCATTGCTCGTTAAATAATCATACAACATATGCATTTTATCACCTTTATTTTCTTGCGATGATAAGGCATTGCTCAACTGAATAATGGACTCACGTAATACACCGCTTAATCCTTTAAACTCTTCAAAAGTACAAATCCAGATGCCCTCTTTTAAACCCATGCGCTCCATACCTGCTGGCATAGCTTCGGTTACTAGCACACCAATGTTTGCATTTCTTTCGCGAATATCCGTTTTAAATTTTTCTAACCAAGTAGCCGAAAAGTCTTTTGTACGCTTGCTTTCGTAATAAATGGTACCGCAATTTTGTTGGTTGCGCGTATTTACAATTTGCACACAGTCGCCACCACGTGCACCTTTTTTTATTTCATCAATGGTATCTAAAGGAAACTTTGTACGCAACCATTCTTCAATGGCCAACTCTTGCACTTCGCCTTGCAGCTGCATAGATCCTTGCTCCTGCTTACGTTTCATTTCTTCTGTAAGGCGTTTTTGATCTTCAAGTTGCTTCATCAACTCTTTAAAACGCAATTCATTTTTATCTTCTTCGGTCTTTCTAATTTTTTCTTTCTCCTCAGTAATTTGAACATTCAAACGTATAGCAGCATCGGCCTCTACCTGAGTTTTAATTTCATCTTTTTCGCGCTTTAATTTTTCAATTTCGGCCTTTGTTTTATTCAGCTCTTGCAACTGCAAACTCTTATCTTTAAGTTCTTGCTGCAGTATATCAAACTGTTCCTTTTGCTCCTCTCCTAGCTTTGCTTTTAATTTTTCTTCTATAGATTTACGCTCTTCTTTTAACTTGCTATCAAGCCTTTCTTGAAAGAGTTCATTTTCTTTCAGTTTCTTTTTTTCGAATTCTTCTTTTTCTTTTGTCAATAGCGCTTGTTGGGCATCATATTTCTTTTTTTCATCGGCCAATGCCGATTGATATTTCACCTTAATTTGTTCTTCTACCTGGTGCGCTAAAATATCTTGAACATCTATGGGAGTGCCACAATTAGGGCAATTTATTTGGGTTGAATTTTGCATAGGTTAATTTAAAAAAGTACTTCTTAATAAAATTCAAAAATAGGGATTTATATTTGCTATAACTATCAATATAGACCACACATTCACAGATTATTAAAAATTGAAAATTATTTGGGTGTTTCCCCACTTGGCAGCGGGGTCGGGTTTTTCACTCTTATCTTTTTATATGCCACACACAAGTGCCAGCGCAAATAAAAAGGATAACCGCTTCAACCCCTAAAACAAAAAAATTGCATTATTAATTTTAAGCCCATTGCTCCGCGCGCTCGCAATGACGGTCCTAATAAACAACTTTATTGCCAAATGGCTTCACCCGGAGATTCAAAATCAGATTACATCATCTTCAGCATCAATTCATCAACTAATCAGCTAATTCGCTAATGAATAAATCAATCCTTCACCCTATTAAACTTCAAGGTTCCCAGCATCCAATCAGGTAAGGTTTTGGTACGATCGCGTTTGCTTACATCCAAATACCAGCCAATTTTCTTTAAAATAGGAATTCGATAGGTTTCTACAAATTCAATTAAAGTACCATTAGGATCTTCAATATAACTAAAATGCCCAGCGGCCTCGCCCATATCAAAACTGGTAGAACTATCCACGGTAAATGGATAGCCATTTTCGGCAAAATTCTTTTCTAATTCCTTCATGTTATAAACATCAAAACACAAATGAATAAAGCCTAAATCGCCCCAAAATCTATTTTCAAACATTTTACGCGGAGTACGATCTAATACCTGAATTAGCTCAATAGTACTTGATCCTAAAAGTTTACTAAAATTGCCCGAGTTCTCTTTGGTTTTACTTAACAATACCCTTCTAAATTTGTTACTTCCTCCGGGTAAATTTTTATAATCATCAAACACAGCCGTTTGGTCATAAATCAAATGATCATAGCCCAACAAATCGCCATAAAACTTTCTTGATTTATCAATATCAGACACCCCAATAACAGCGCCACAAACGCCTCCAGTAACATGTTCTCCTTTTCTAAACCAATCTTTACCTTGCACCACTTGAAAGATCGAACCAAATTCATCTTTAACATAAAAGCAATGTGTATCATCAGGTGCTTTTTGCAAATCACCAAGCATCAATGCTCCATTTTTCTTTAATTGTTCATAGGCCAACTTTACATCATGTGCTTTTATTTTTGCAATCATAATACCATAATCACCCAACTGTATCTCAAACAATGGCGCTTCGGTTTTACGGCTTGTAAATTGCCAAATTTCTAATCCACTTCCACCTTTAATATTTATAGCTAAAACAGCACTTCTACTATGCACTTTTCCGCCAGTGTATGGTGTCATCAATTTTGCTTCGGCACTTTCTTGAAAAATTGGAATGTCCATCCCAAAATGTTTACGATAATAAGTCCATGCTTTATGCACATCAGGAATTCCTACGCCTACTTGTTGTATGCCTATAATATTACGTTTCATGTTGTTTTAAATTAAAATGCTTTGCAAGTTTATAAATAAAAATAATACTAAATAACTATACTCCCATCAGTTTTAACTTGCCTGTGTCAAAACCTCTTAAAAATTCTACAGCTGTCATGGCTTTTTTACCAGCCATTTGTAGTTGAATTAAATTAATGTAGCCATCTTTACAAGCAACTTTCAAATAATTTTTCCCATCTGTTTCAATCGCTCCTAGTGTCATTTGATGGGGTTTAATCTCATAAGTGGCACTATAAATTTTAAATAATATTTTTTCTCCCGTTTCTAAAATTAAATTAGTAAAAGCGGTTGGAAAAGGACTTAAACCTCTAATAAAATTATGTATCGACATAGCATCTTTATTCCAATCAATAATACAATCTTCTTTAAATATTTTGTGTGCAGTTTTTAATTCGCCATGCACCATGCTATGTTGCGGAATTGGCTTTACCTCACCTGTTTCTATCAATTGCACTGTTTTTAACACCGTTTTGGCCCCTAGTTCCATTAACCTATCATGCAATTCACCGGCTGTTTCATTGCTTCCTATATCGCATTTTTCTTGCATAATTACATGGCCTGTATCAATTTCATGGGTTAAGAAAAAAGTGGTAACACCGGTTTCTTTTTCGCCATTAATTACTGCAAAGTTAATAGGGGCTGCGCCTCTGTATTGAGGCAATAAAGAGGCATGCAAATTAAAAGTGCCTTTTGGCGGCATGTTCCAAACTATTTCGGGCAGCATTCTAAAGGCAACCACTATTTGCAAATCGGCTTGCAAAGCTTTTAATTCTTCAATAAAATCAGGATGCTTCAACTTTTCGGGCTGCATTACATGTAAATGATGGGCCAAAGCATATTCTTTAACAGCCGATTGTTGCATCTTTAACCCTCTACCACTGGGCTTGTCGGGTGCAGTTATTACCCCCACAATGTTGTAGTTGTGCTTAACTAAAATATCTAAAATTGGCACTGCAAATGCTGGAGTGCCCATAAAAACTATACGCATATTATTTATTCAGTCTACAAAGGGAATATAATTTAATGATTTGTCAAATATTTGTGCATAAATAAGTTTCTTTGTAAACTAAATCATGCAACTATGCACATCGATATTATTACTGTTTTACCCGAATTAATTCAAAGTCCTTTTGAACATTCTATTTTAAAACGTGCACAGCAAAAGGGCTTGGTAAGTGTTAACCTTATTAATTTACGCGACTATGCCACCAATAAACATAAGAATATAGATGATTATTGCTATGGCGGTGGTGCAGGAATGGTTATGATGATTGAACCAATTGCGAATTGTATTGATGATTTAAAAAGCAAAACTGTATATGATGAAATCATTTATATGACGCCAGATGGCGACACCCTTAACCAAAAAATGGCAAACACCTATTCAACATTAAATAATATTTTAGTGTTGTGCGGCCATTATAAAGGTATAGACGAACGTATAAGAGAAATATACATTACAAAAGAAATATCTATTGGTGATTATGTTTTGAGCGGTGGTGAGCTTGCTGCAGCAGTTTTTTGCGATAGTGTTATCCGGTTAATTCCCGGGGTGTTAAACGATGAAACTTCTGCATTATCTGATTCTTTTCAAGATGATTTATTATCGCCACCAGTGTATACTCGACCTGCTGACTTTAAAGGTTATAAAGTGCCCGATGTGCTTTTAAGCGGGCATGCAGGTGAAATTGAAAAATGGCGATTTGAACAAGCCATTAACCGCACAAAAAGTAAAAGACCAGATCTTTTAAAGGAAAATTAAGAAACCTCCTTCCTTAATTTAGTTTACAAATAATTTAGACAAAAGATAAATGTAAAAGCCTTTTCTAAATACCACATTTGTTCAATCATAGCGATGCAAACAAATTTATTTGTTTAAAAAATTAACGCATATTCTGCAATTTTAATTAACCATTTTTTACTTCAACCTCAAGCAACTACTCCAATTCTTGAATCTCAAAATAGCGCACAATTCTTTTCAACCCAAAACAGACTGTAAGCAACTAATATTATTGTATTTTTTTGATCAAGAAATCTTACTGCGTAGGGCGGATTAAAAGATAATTTCTTTATTGGCAAATTTGTGAATTTGTGCCTCTAAATCTTCAACTATTAATAAGCCATCATCGTCAAACCCAATTATTTTTCCTTCAAGATGAGTTCCATCAGGTAGTTTATAACTATGCCATTGTTGATACAAATAAAGCACTTTCAAATATTGATCTTTTATATTTAAAAATTGAGCATTTTTCCATTGTAAAAATCTTCTTTCTATTGAAGTTAGTAGATCTAGCAACTCAGCATCTAAATCATATAATTCTTTATTTTCCAATTTAAGTGAGGTTGCATTTGTTAAAGCCAAATCAAAGGATGCTTGATTTATATTTAATCCTACACCTATTACAACTTGGGCTAATTTATCACCTTTAATGGCGTTTTCAATAAGTAAACCACCAATTTTTTTATTTCCAACATACAAATCATTGGGCCATTTAATTGTTACACTACTACATTTTGTTATTAGATAATCGTAAACGCCAAGCGAAATAGCTTGCGATAACAAAAATTGCTTATCAATACTCATAAAGGTTGGAAAGTACAAGATTGAAAAAGTAAGGTTCATATTTTTTTCTACTTGCCAACTATTTCCTCTTTGTCCCTTACCTGCATATTGATGTGATGCGCAAACTACGGAGCCATCAGGTAATTTTTCTTTGGCCGCCAAACTACTCAGATAGGTGTTTGTAGAATCAACTTCCTCGAGTTTAATTAAATAATTTCCAGTAAATATAGCACACATGACTCAGTAAAATTGACAAAAAAAAGGCACCCTTTATTTAGGATGCCTTTGATTTTAATTGATTAATATTTTTAAGCAACAACAGTGTTTAAAACCTTTGCCATAGCTGCTCCAATTCCTGCAGGGCTATCCACAACAGTAATACCACACTCGCGCATAATTTTCATTTTTGCAGCAGCTGTATCATCAGCACCACCAACAATAGCACCAGCATGACCCATTCTACGTCCTGGAGGTGCTGTTTGACCAGCTATAAAGCCCACCACAGGTTTGGTACCATTCGCTTTTATCCATTGTGCAGCTTCTGCTTCCATACCACCACCAATTTCTCCAATCATAATTATACCATCCGTTTCAGGATCGTTCATTAGCAACTCAACTGCTTCTTTGGTAGTTGTACCAATAATTGGATCACCACCAATACCTATGGCAGTGGTAATTCCCATACCAGCTTTAACAATTTGATCGGCAGCTTCGTAAGTTAAAGTACCCGACTTAGATACAATACCGATTTTACCTTTTTTGAAAACAAAACCTGGCATAATACCTACTTTTGCTTCATCGGCAGTAATAACACCAGGGCAATTAGGACCAATAAGTCTGCAATCACGGTCTTTTAAATACTCCTTAACTGTAATCATATCCTTTGTAGGAATACCTTCAGTAATACAAATAATAACCTTAATTCCTGCTTCAGCAGCTTCCATAATGGCATCTCCAGCAAATGCAGGCGGAACAAAAATAATTGATGTATCAGCACCAGCTTTGGCAACAGCATCAGCAACAGTATTAAAAACAGGCTTATCTAAATGGGTTTGTCCACCTTTACCTGGTGTTACTCCGCCTACCACGTTGGTACCATACTCAATCATTTGGGTAGCATGAAAAGTGCCCTCGCCGCCCGTAAAACCTTGAACAATAACTTTTGATTTTTTATTTACTAAAACACCCATGTATTTTTATTTTTTGAATTTGAGTGCAAAGGTATTTTTTTTGAGCACAAAACAATGAGTTTAATTAAATTTAATTATGTAATATAAGATTTAAACCCAAATTAAGCTGCAGCAGGCGCTAAGGTGTTTAAACCCTGATTTTAAATAATATGGAATTCCAAAGGATTGCCTTTCACTAAAAAAATTATGTCTAATGCAAAGTCAATCTAAAAGATTGATTGAATATTATTTTTTTCAGTATTGCTAAAATTTACTGCTTGGCTTTCATTAAGCAAAAAGTCTTTGGCAGCAATGATAAGCGATTTACAGGAATCATGAATTTCGCGATTGATATTAAATGCTGTAGAAATATTTGTTTCTGTTAAAGTACCCTTGCTCACTTGCTGATATGTTTTTAAAACATCTTGTTGATAATCATCTTCTACCATATTTAGCAAATTTTGAAGTTGTTCGGCTGCATTATCTTTGTTGGTAGCTAAAAAAATTGCTCTATAATTGGTGTTAAATTTATCAATACTTTTTTGAAAGTCTTTAAAACGATTGTATTTAATATCGGCACTTGAGTTACTAAATTCTTTTACATTTTGAATAATATCTTTTAAACTTTTTGTAGCAAACAAAGCACTACGAACTGCTGAAAGCAGTCGATTTACTTTATTTAAACTCTCATTATCTATATTTTCTTTCAATAAAAGAGCATAAAACTGCAACATTTCGCCTTCTGCTTTTTTAATCACTTCATACTTTTTTAATAATGTCATACCTGGTTCAAAAAGTAATTTGTTATTTTCTTCAAAATAATCTTTGCCCTTTATTTCGTTTAAAACAAAAATCTCTTCATTAATAAATAGTACCCTTTGAATAAATATGTTTACTTCTTTTTCAAAAACCTCTGCTGCAGCATCGGGCATTTCAGGTGATGCATGGTGCAAATAAATGGTTGCGTACTTTTCACTTTTTACAAAGCTGCGTTCTAAAAAGTCGCCAAGTTGATTTAAGAAAAAATAAAATAGCAAGCCACCCATTAAGTTTACTAAAGACTGAAAGGCAACAAGAATAATTAATGGATCCTTTATGCCTATAATGTTTTGAATTAGGATTACAATGGGACCTAACAAAAGAAAACCAAATGCTGTGCTTACAATATTGAAAATTCCATTTCCTAGAGCCACTCTTTTTTTTGCAGCAATTCCACCAATTGCGCCAATTACCACCTTTAGCGTGGTTCCTAGCTCGGCACCTAAAACAACAACAACAGCAGTTTCAAGTGGGATTATTTTAGCATTAAGCGCACTTAAAACAATAACAATTGTTGCTGCACTTGTTTGTATCAAGGCGGTAATTACAAAGCCTATCAACAAAAATACAGTTTTGTGATATTTTAAATAGGGTTTAAAATCAAAATTTAGCATGGCTGCATCCATGCTCTGTTTCATAAAATCTAGCCCCATAAATAGTAAGCCAAATCCTAAAATAAATCTGCAAATGTTATAGTAGTTTTTATTTTCTTTAAAAATTACTAAGCCAATACCTGCAATACCAATAATTGGCATTGTTGCAGCCCCCATATCAACTTTAAATCCTAACAAGGCTACCAACCAACTGTTTACTGTACCTCCTATATTGGCACCAAGCACCACTCCAAGCGCATTGCGCATACTAAGTATACCAGCGCCCACAAAAGATAATACCATTAAATTTACAATTGAGCTACTTTGCAAAATAGCAGTAACAAACGTGCCGCTAAAAATGGCGCTTAATTTATTTTTTGTATGCTTTTTTAGAAAAAGTTTAAACGCTCTTCCTTCCTGCTGTTTCATTGAATCCTCGAGATGAAACATGCCGTATAAAAACAAACTTAAACCTGCAAGTAATTGCCAAAAATTAGTTAGCGTCACAATTGATAGAATAAGGTATAAAGTTCGCTATTTCTTATTTATAAATAAAATCTATTTAGCAAAGCAATAAGTAACTAGCCTTAAAGTAACCATTAATCGATAAAAAATGTGTGCTGGTATCTATACTTAAAACAATATGATATATATTTACCATCATAAAAAACTCAAATAAAAATTTAACATGAAAGTAAGTTCATTTAAATTATTACTCACGTTTGCACTGTTGATGGGTCAATATTTTGCCTCAGCCCAGTGCACAATTTCAAGTTCTGGATGTGGTGGATACACAGTGCAAGTATCCATAACGCCAACTACAATAGTAACAAGCTCAGCAACTTGCCCTTTTGGGTATAACTACAATGTTACTTTCAATTATTCTATAACTGTTTCGGGATCTAATACATGTTGGAATGGGAATATTGGTATTCAACCACAAATTTTTTGCAACAGTCAAAACAATGGCTATTACACAATAAATGTGCCTGCCCCCACAGTTGGAGTTCCCTCTACCAATACCTATACAGGAACATTAACCACTACAACAAATCCATATAATTCAAACACCGATTGTGCTTCTGCAACACCACTCAGCTTGAATTGCAACAGCACTAATATTACAATTTATGGGCCTGGAATTAGCACCACCACTGTTAGTTGTTCAACACCTATAAATACCATAAGTACTGGAGCAATATCAGGCTCACCATTATGCGCAGGTGCTGCTGTAAGTGTTCCCTTCACTGCAGCAGGAACTTATACTAGTGGTAATATTTTTACAGCTCAATTAAGCAATGCCAGTGGTAGTTTTGCCAGTCCAACAAATATTGGTACTTTAACATCTACCTCAAGTGGAACAATTTCAGCTACAATACCAGGAGCAACTGCCACAGGTGCAGGCTATAGAATAAGAGTAATTAGCATTACACCAAGCATTACAGGTACTAATAATGGTAGCAATTTAACTATTAATGCAAGTGTTAGCCCCTCAGTGGCTATTTCACTAACATCTGGAACAAACCCAGCATGCAATGGCACCTCGGCTACATTTACCGCTACACCAACCAATGGTGGCGCTGCACCAAATTATAACTTCAGAATAAACGGTATCTCAGCGCAAAACTCGGCATCCAACACTTACACCACATCTGGTTTGGTTAACGGAGCAATAGTAGATGTTATTTTAACTAGTAATGCCAATTGTGCTGCACCTTTAACTGCAACAAGTACAGGAATTACTATGTCTATAAATCCTATTCTTACACCAACCATTAGTATCAGCAGTACACAAATCAATTTATGTACAAGTGGTTTACTTTTTACTAGTTCGATAAGCAATGGTGGCTCCAGTCCTTCTTACCAATGGAAACGCAATGGCAGTAATATTTCGGGGGCAAATAGCGCTACTTATAACGCAACCAATTTAGTGAATGGCGATTTTATTACTTGCCTCTTAACATCAAATGCTACTTGCGCGAGTCCTGCGTTATCAACGTCCAATAGCATCACCGTAAACTTAACAGGTGCAACAACCACCTGGTTAGGATTCACCAGCGATTGGAGTGTAGGCTCACCTATCAATTGGGACAATGGCTACCCTTCAAGTAATGTAACAGCTATTATTCCATCTGGCACGCCAAATAATCCAGAAATTAATGGTAGTGTAGCGTGTTTTAATATTGAAATACAAGCAGGTGCAAGTTTAACAATCAACGCATTAAATCAACTAAACGTATATGGTAAATTTACCAATAACGGAACATTTAATGCAGGCTTTGGTTCTGTTGATTTTTTAAGTTGCATTGGAAGTACAGCGCAATCGCACCAAATTACAAGTACAAACGGCACCACAAGCACCTTCTTCAATGTTGGCTTAAATGATTTAACTGGCCTTAACTTAAGCACCAATGCCAATCTAATAGGTACACTAACTTTAAGTAATGGAACTTTTAACAACGCAGGCAGTGAATTCACATTTTTATCAACAGCAACTGGAACAGCGCGCATTGCACCTGTGCCGGCCACAGCTAACTATATAGGCAATATTACTATGCAGCGTTTTGCGCCAGGGCCAAAAACAGGTTGGGCTCAATTAGGCACTTCAGTTCAAGGGGCTAACTTGTCCCAATGGCAAGATGATTTTGCAACCTCAGGCTATACAGGCGCTACAGGTAATGCAGGCGGTTTTATCTCAGTTTACACTTATAATGAAGCAACCCCAGGTTTAATTGATGCCACAGGTTCTTATGTACCGGCCACAAATGTTACCAATGGCATACCAGTTGGCAAGGGACTTTGGATTTATCTGGGCACAGCTGCAGTAAATACAGCAAATATTACTATAGATGTAACGGGTCAACCAACATTAGGAAACTTTAGCTTTAATCCAAGCTATACCAATAGTGGTAATCCAGCCGATGATGGTTTTAATATGTTAGCCAACCCCTACCCAAGTGCAATCGATTGGCTATCTCCAAATTGGACCAAAACCAACGTCAACAATGCAATATACATGTATCAAGCCGATAATGGCCAGTATGCAAGTTTTGTAGGTGGCATCTCTACCAATGGTGGTTCAAGATTTATTGCATCTTCGCAAGGATTTTTCATACAAACCAATGGCTCAAGCCCTGTATTAAACATACAAGAAACTGCAAAAACAAACTCCAATCCTGTATTAATAAAAGAAGAAGACCCAGCTAATGTTTTACGCTTAAAAGTGAATGGCGATAATGTAACTGATGAAATGGTGATTCATTTAAATGAAAGTGCAACTGAAAATTTTGATGGAAGTTATGACGCAAAGAAAATCTTTAGCAACGATCCGAGCAACCCATCTATCAGCAGCATAAACAACAACAAAGATTTATCAATTAACTGCTTGCCAATTAACGGTACAAGCATGAGCATTCCTGTTAGAGTAACAGTAGGCAGCAATGGAATGTACAACTTAAGTTGGACTGGCGTGGAAGGATTTACAGAGGGCAGTTGTTTTGTAATAGAAGATTTAGACAATGGCAATAAAACCACATTAGAAAAAGATGGCTTGTATTATTTTAATACCACAGTTGGATTTAAAGCACCTCGTTTTATTATCCATATTAGCACACCACTGCCCAAAACAGTAATTGAGGCCAGCTGCAATAATAATCATGATGGAAGTATAACTATAAACAACCCATCGAGCATAGCATGTGACGTACAATTAAAAGATGTAAATGGCAACTTAATAAAGGAAGCAAGCATTAACAATACCTATACTTTTGATAAACTAACCAAAGGCACCTATCAATTAAGCTACCCAAATGCAACAATTTGTGGAAATATGAATCAAACGATAAACATTTCGGCAGCGAAAGAAGTAAGTGCTTTATTTGATGTAAGTGCCAGAGAAATTGAAACAAATGCTGTAGTTTCATTTAAAACAAATATTTCAAAAAGCAATAATATTACTTGGGATTTTGGAGATGGCACCGGTGCTACTGAAGCTACAACGGTATATCATCAATACAAAGATGCTGGGAATTATACTGTTACAATGTATAATCAAAACGGTGAATGTAGTGCTGCTGAAACAATGGTACTTAATGTTATTAATGGTGCAGATGCTACAAGCAGTATGGATATTAAATTACTAAATGGAGTGTATTACGCAGTATTTAACTTTGCCGAAAACACTACTACTAACATTAGTTTTACTAATGCACTAGGACAGGAAGTAGCAGCATCGCAACAATTTGAAGGTAAAAATGGCAAAGTTAAATTGCCATTAGATCAAATCGCTGAAGGTATTTACATTATTATGTTGAACAATGGCAAAGAGAGCATTACCCGAAAAATAGTGAAGTAAAATACAGAAAATTGATTACCAATAAGCGGCTTATTCAAAGGATAGGCCGCTTTTTTTGTTCATCTACTAAAAAAAGCATGCAGATAATTCTAATTCTGATGTTATTTAATTTAGGATTTCAACAATTTAATTTTCTAACTTGTATAAATCTAATAGCCTATTAATGTACAAAGGCATATCAAAATTGGCAGAATAATTGATGGCATAATGACTCATTTCCTGCAATTTACTTGGATTGTTGAGCAACTGATAAATGCTTTGTGCGAATTTTTTTGGATTTTGTTCTTTAAAAATGTAGCCATTTTTATCATGTTCAATAACATCTCTGTTTCCTCGGCCATCTAAACAAATGCATGGCAAACCTGCGGCCATGGCTTCAATTAATACCAAACCAAAAGGCTCGTAGGTGGCTGGATGAATGTATAAATGAGCATCATGCAAAAATTCTTCAACATTATTTACATTGCCATGCAGGGTAATTTTATTGTTTAAATTATATTTTTTAATTTTTTCTACAATCTTGCCATGGTTAGGTCCATCGCCCAATACATGAATATGACAGTTGGGAACAAGGGGTAAAAGTTCCACTAAAATATCAATTAAAAATTGTTGATTTTTTTTATCAACTAAACTGCCAACGCTCACCAAATGGTAGGGATCAGTATTAGTTTGCTTAAAAACTCTTGCACCTCTATAAAAGCGGTTATAATCGATAGCATTGTGCAACAAATGAATACGCTCTTTTAACCTAGTGTTTAAGTTTGCATAAAAATAATCAAATGCATCTTTTGAAATAGCCACAAACCTGTTGTTACATAGTTCATAGCGCTTCAGCATCATCTGCTTTTCGAAGTAATTGGTAAACTTTTGCTTATTTAATTTATTAAAGTTAAACGCCTCAAATTGAGGCATATTGTCATGCAAATGCGTAAAATACTTTATCCCTTTTCGGGGATTATAACGCGTTAGCATTTCGGCTAAAAAAAGATGCGAATGAATTACTTCTGGTTTAAATTCATCAATAATTTGCTCGTAATCTTCGGTTTCAACAATTGATTTGCCCGTTATAGAAGGTACTACCTTTGAATAGGTTTGCCTAAATTCAAACTGAAATTGAATAAAACTATATGCATTTACCTCGCTCATACTCACAAGCATTACTTTATGGCCCTGTGCTACTAAAGTATTACAAATATCAATGGTAATGCGCTCGGCACCGCCTTTAGACAAGGATGGTATAACGTGTAAAATATTCATAAACAGACTGCAAGTATAGTTATTTACCTTTTTATTAAGTCAATATTGAATTTTTATTTCGATTATTTACGTTAGATATTACATTTGCAGCCCATAATAAAATTTTGCCGTCTAAAAAATTACATATTATTTCTTTTGATGTTCCTTATCCTCCTAACTATGGTGGTGTAATTGATGTTTTTTATAAAATCAAGGCTTTGCATGCGTTAGGTTGCGATATTACTTTACATTGTTTCGATTACGGTCGCGGAAAACAAATTGAACTGGAAAAATACTGTTCGAAGGTACATTACTATGAACGTAATATGAGTTTATTTAAGATGTTTAGCAAACTTCCTTATATTGTTAATACTCGAAGCAGTGTATCCTTAATAAATAATTTGTTGGCCGACCATTCGCCAATTTTATTTGAAGGCCTACATTCATGTTACTTTTTAAATAATCAAAGACTAAGCAAAAGGTTTAAAATTGTAAGAACGCATAACATAGAGCACGATTATTACGCAAATTTAGCGCAAAGCGAAAAAAAAATAATCAAGAAAGTATATTTTAAACAAGAGTCCGCAAAACTGAAAGCCTTTGAGCAGATTTTGCATCATGCCAATGTAATTGCAGCCATATCGGCCAATGATTCCTATCATTTTAAGCGCAACTTTAAAACGGTTTTTACTGTTTCGGCTTTTCATCCCTACAACAAGGTTGAAATTAAAGAAGGCGTAGGCAATTATGCATTGTATCATGGTAATTTAGCCGTAGCTGAAAATAATTTAGGGGCACTTTTTTTAGTGAACGAAGTATTTAATAAAACCAAATTCCCTTTAATTATTGCAGGCAGCGCGCCTTCTAATGAACTATTGGATGCTATAAAAAAACATCCTCACATTACGCTTAAAGGAGATATTAGCACTATTGAAATAAATGAACTTATTGCAAATGCTCAAATCAATGTGCTGCCCACATTTCAGGCCACTGGCATTAAATTAAAGCTTTTGGCTGCCTTATTTTCTGGACGTCATTGTTTAGTTAACAACCCAATGGTGGCAAATACAGGACTAGAGGATTTGTGTGTGGTTAAAGATAAGGCTTCAGAAATGGCGAAGGAAATTGAAATACTTAAGGAATTTCCGGTTTCAAAAGCAATGGTAGAACACAGAAAGCGTCTCTTGGAAAATACTTTCTCTAATAATTACAATGCTAAATTATTGATTGCGTTTTTACAGCATGCCAATTAAAATTTAACCGTAAAAGCGCTTGCTAAACTAGAGTTATATCTTGTAAGCTTGGTTTGGTTGGTAAAAATTGGATCACTGTTATTTAGCTGTTTGAACTCGATTCTAAAAAGCACATTGTTTATTATTTTGAAATCTAAATTAATAGATGCGCCCAACATATTAAATTTAGCATTTTTAAGTGGCGCTGTTATTGCAGCATCCTTATCAAAATAATGCTCTACCCTCGCAGCAATATCAAACTTTTTTGATAAACTGTAGCGATAAACCAACTGCGGCGTATACCAATATATTGTAGATGATTTAACTGAATTATTTTGTAAGCCAGCATCTAAACCCACAATCAAGGAATTTTTGGCACCTATTTTTTTTATCAAATAAAAGTTATGGAAATAACGCCAAATGGAGAAGGCATCTGTTCCTTCATTTCCAAAATAATTGCTGCTGTTAAAAGTAACTGTGGTTGCAGTATATGTAATTTGTGTTCCCAACGATGGCATGGTATTGTTGTTAAGTCTTTGTATACGCTGCCAACCATTAAGCACTAAAAAGCTCCAATCCCATTTTTTATTTTTCGATTTGTAATTTAATCGAGCACCACTTTCATAGTAGGGAGAATTATCAGCAGCTATACTTCTGGTTAGCGTAAAACAATCTGCGCCTATGGCACTTTCAAAACCTATATGCGAATTAAAAATGCCCATTTGCAGCCATAATTCACTCTTTGGATGTAATTTTAAGGACACATTGGCTTCATAAATATTTTTAAGCACACCTGTTTCTAGCGCCAAATTTGTGTTTACATAAGTGCCGGCCATAAGTGCAAAAGCAGTTTTTACTTTTTTATTTTCGGCCGAAAAACGCATAATTCCCATATTTAAATTAAACTCATTATGACGGTGATGACTAACATAAAAGGCCGGGCGTAAATGATCGCCTGGGTTAGCAAAATCATATAAATAATAGGTTTCAAGATACCCGTTTAGAGTAACTTTTAAATCACCAATACTATCGAGTTGTGCTTTAGTTTCAATTGAAACAAGCATTATAAGAAGTATAAAATATCGAACTATTGGCTGTGTGTATTTTTTTGTAAACATGCTGCACAAAACTAATTCATTAATGTCAAAAAAAAGAGCAATTTTTGAAATTTAAAGAAATAGTCAATCAAAAAAGTAGCTCAAACAACAATTATAATTTCCTAAAGAGTTTACAATAAATTAAGTTAATTTGCAAACTATTCGTTTACTGATTACACAAGCATGAATAACAATCGCAGCATTCTTTACTTAGCGCTAATTTTTGGCATTGTTCGAATATTGTTGTTATTTTACAACAACCCTAACCTTATTATGAATATTGATGAGGAAAGCAATTATGAAGTGGCCACTAATCATTACAAAGGAAGAGGTTATACCTACTTTGATGAACAAAAAAATGCTTATTTACCTACTGCTTTTCATGCCAGCTTTACCATTTTTGCCTATGAAAACTTAGTTCTAAAGAATCATATTCACAAACGTTATTGGGTAGGGTTTTGCAACATTTTGTCAGGTTGCTTATTGGCAATTTCTATTTATTATTTTTATCTACTTAGTTTGTTATTTATTGAGCAAAAATGGGCCTATTATTGCACCCTTTCCTACTGCATTTTCCCATCAGTTCTTTACTATGTAGGCTCTTTATTTTGGTACGAACAAATAGTACTTTCGTTGATGATTATTGCCATTTATTTTGCAATCAAATCTATTAAGGAAAAGTTAGCTGTTTATGAAATATTTAGCCTTCTAATTTGCGTTATTCTAAGCAGTTTATTGCGAATACAAACCATCGCCATTTTTGCGCCATTACTTGCTTTTTTAAT
>CAIKXD010000176.1 GCA_903831265.1 uncultured Bacteroidota bacterium | reverse complement strand
CAGAATTTTAAAAACGTATGACAATTTAACTGAAAAAGAAATTGTAAAAGTTAAAGCTGTAATTCAAGAAACTTATGTTGACTAATTGAAGAGTTGGAGCAATTGTGTTTGGGTTCAGCTGCTAACAGCATGCTAGCGATATACGCTGGTTCAGCGCTAATTTGGAAGTTTGTATTTCTTTAATAAATTTTTAATAGGTTTGCAGTTCAGTGCTTTGGTATCGCAGCCAGCGCAATACATGCAAATCGTTATAAGCCATTTTAGAACTAAAAACGAAACAATAAATTCTGAATTGCAAATCAATATAGACTAATATGAGAATCATTATAACAATACTGTTAACATGTTTTCTTAAAATTACCCAAGGTCAAACAAACGCTGACTCAATTATTACAATAATTAAACCTTCCTTGTTTGGCTGGTATAAAGTTATTGAATCAAGCAATCATAATGTTTGGTCAATCGGAGGAAACATCCAAATTACAGGCTCTTCAAATAGTAATGCCATCCTCTTTAAAGGATACTCCAATGTAGGTGCAAGTTTAATTGCCTCAATAAAAGACAACACAATAATTATTCCTCATCAAATATATACAGTCATACCGTTTGGTGGAAATGGGAAATCGAAATTTGATATCGTAGCCGAAGCAAAAGGTATAATTAAGTCAGGTGAAATTAAACTTGAATTTTATAGAAAGACAGATTCACTAACGGAATATAAAGGAGTAATTACAGCTATAAGATTGCCTGCCCAAGATACAATTATTGGTAAATGTTACTATCGATATGTAAAGTATGACCTAAATAGAAATCCATTTGAAATTGGGGAGTTTTATGATAATGGAGTAAAGAATGGAAATTGGTTATACCGTCACCAAAACAAACACCTAACATCTGATGTAAATTACATAAATGATACACTCAATGGCAGAGCAACCTACTACTATTATCGCGGTGAATTACATTATCCAACAAGAAAACTGGAAGGTTTAACATTGAATGGTAAAAAGACAGGCATTTGGTTTCTGAAAGAAAGAAAAAACAAATTGAGATTCTGGCACACAACAGCAATTTATATCTACAACAACAGTGAACAAATGACTAGTAAAACACTGACCTATAGGAATGGAAAGCCGAAGTTGCAAATATTTTATTCAGATTCAGAAAAAGAGATTTGGTATCGCTTCTTTAAAAAGAATGGAGAAATATATATTGACGATAATAAAAACCATTGGAACTATGAAATGCCAATTTCCAAGTAATATTTGGGAAAAATCTAAAGCTAACATCATGCTAGCGATAGCTGCTAATTCAATGTAAATTTTAAAGTTCAGATTTTTCTTCTAAGTTTGTAGTAGGTTTGCAGTTTGTAGCTTCTGTTCCGCGCCTATCGCAATACAATCAAACCTTTGGCTGCAACCAAAACAATTGCCATATCAGACATTATGAAAAAATATTTTATTTTGAAAACTAAAACGTAAAAATACTCTACAAACGAGGCGAAATCGAAAAGCCAGATGAGTAATAATAAAAAACAATAAAAAATGAAAAAACTTTTATGCATTTTAATAATTGCAATAACTAACACAGAAGCATATGCTCAAGTTTGCTTTTCAGCTGCCACTAATTTTAACGCAGGTTCTAGTCCTTGGATTATTGAAAGTGCTGATTTTAATGGAGATGGTAGTCTGGATTTAGCCGTTGCTAATTTTAGTTCAGGAAATTCAATTTCGGTTTTAATAGGAAATGGACTTGGAGGTTTTGCTACAGCCACTAATTTTGCAGTGGGAATAGATCCTTCTTCAATTAAAAGTTCTGATTTTAATGGAGATGGCAATATGGATTTAGCTGTTTCTAATCAGACCTCCAATAACGTATCGGTATTAATTGGTAATGGATTAGGTAGTTTTGCCTCGGCCAATAATTTTGCCGTAGGAGCAAATCCGGGAGGTTTAACCAGTGCCGATTTTAATGGAGACGGCAATAAGGATATAGCCGTTACTAATTTTACTTCAAATAATGTATCAGTATTATTAGGTGATGGACTAGGAACTTTTGCTGCAGCCACTAGTTTTGCCGTAGGAGCTTCACCTCAAACTATTATTAGTGCAGATTTTAACGCAGATGGTAAAATGGATTTAGCCACCGATGGAAGTGATGTATATGTGTTGATTGGAAATGGGCTTGGAAGTTTTTCGGCGTTCAGTACTTTTAGCATAGGAGCAGGAGTGTATTCGATTATCAGTGGCGATTTTAATGGAGATAATCTGATTGATTTAGCTGCTGCTGCTAAAACAACTAATAACGTTTCTGTTCTAATAGGCAATGGATTAGGAAGTTTTTCAACAGCCACCAATTTTGCCGTAGATGTAGCTCCTGAGTCTGTTATTACTGCCGATTTTAATGGAGATGGAAAAATGGATTTAGCAACAGCAAATTATACTTCAAATAACTTATCGGTATTGATGGGCAATGGACTAGGAAGTTTTTCAACAGCCACCAATTTTACCGTAGGTATAGCCCCTACTTCTATTATAAGTGCTGATTTTAATGGAGATAGTAAAATGGATTTAATAACAGCAAATGCAAATTCGAATAATGTAAGTGTATTATTAAATAACATACCAATTGTTAGCGCTACAGTAATCGGTGCTACTATAACTGCAAACCAAAATGCAGCTGCCTACCAATGGATAAATTGCAATGGGAATTTACCTATTTCAGGAGAAACAAATCAAAGTTTTGTAACAACTTCCAATGGAAACTATGCTGTTATTGTAACTCAGAACAATTGTTCTGATACATCTGACTGTTATGATATTACCACTGTTGGATTAATCGAAAGCAGTTCTTTATCTGATGTAACTATTTATCCTAATCCAAGTAACGGACAATATACACTTAAAGGCAATAACATCAATTCAATAGTTGTTTATAATTTAATTGGAGAAAAAGTATTTCAATCTGCCATCAACAGCACAACATCAGAAATTGATTTAAGCAATATGCCCAATGGAGTTTACTTTATTAAAATTCAGGTTTTGCAAACATTTTTTACTAAAAAAGTAGTGATAGAATAAGAACACTTTTACGACTGACAGAATAGCAAACCAACCCTTACAACAATTAAAAAAACTTTTGCTGCATTGTGCTTCTAATGCAAATTTAGTTTTACATTTGAAGTGTGGTTTTCAAAAGATAATTTTTGTTTCAAAAGCGCCAACATCTTTTAACCGCAAATCTTTATTGGCAACCTTTGTAGAACATTCAAATTTGAAATGAAGAAATCTTCAAATAAGCCAGGTCTCTAGTATGGAAATTCATAATTATATTTATTAAAACTTTTTATTAACCTTAACTTAGTTCTTAACCTAAGATAGTATTTTTGAAATCAACACAAACAACCACAACGATGTATCACAAGAATACCATATCAGTAATATTGTCAGTTTATAATACTCCTTTTACTTTAGTGAAAAGAGCTATAGATTCTGTACTCAATCAAGAATTTAGTGACTTTGAATTAATTATTATTGATGATGGAAGCAATAATAACACACAGAATGAAATCCTTAATTATGCCATTCAACATGAGGATAAAATTACCTATTTGAGACACAAAAATTGTAGTCAATCAGAATCTATAAACAAAGGAGTTTTAGTAAGTAATGGAAAGTTTGTAACTATAATTGATGCTGATGATGAATACAAGCCGAATCATCTGCTAAGCTGTCTGTCCGAAATAAAAAACCTAGATCTAATAGCTTCTACTACTGAAACAATTGTGCATAAAGAAGCAGATTACTATGTTCCTGATAGGTTCAATAATAGTGCTTTAGTACATGTAGATGATTGTATATTATTTGCAACATTATTTGGCAAAAAAGAAGTTTTTAAAAGTCTTAATTTTCACAATATGTATGGAGCCGATGCTCACTTTTATGAGAGAGCTGAGCAGCAATTTATGGTTAAAAAACTAGATTTACGAACCTACATATACTACAGAAATAATCCCGATAGTCATACAGCCAGAGTTAAAATAGAGAACTTAAATCAATGAAGGATTATATAGTAGCCTCTTATATTTCTGGAGTTTACGATGTAAATAGAAATACAATTTTGGCTGATGATGATGATTCAATAATTCAAGATTGGGCAAACTCTATTTCAAAATTAAAATTACAAGGAATAATTTTTCATAATAATTGTTCAGTAGCCACGTGCGAAAGGTGTCGGAACGAATACATTACTTTTATAAAAATTGAGCACGATGTTCAATTTAATCCCAATGTATACAGATACTGCATTTACAATGAATTCCTAAAACTAAATTCAGCATTTATTAATAACATATTTTTTACCGATATCTCTGATGTAATTGTTTTAAAAAACCCATTTCTTGAACAATTATATATAGACAATCCAACTAGTATTTTTTGTGGAGACGAACCCAAAATACTTAATAATGAATGGATGCAACAACATGCTGAGAATTTGCGCAATAACATTCGTGATTATAAAATGTACGAATATAATTTTGCAAACAGTGTTTTACTAAATTGTGGAATTATGGGTGGGAATATTACCATTATGAAACAATTTATCAATAAATTATGGGCTATTCATCAAAAATATAATTCAGATAATAAAACTGCCTTTACAGGTGATATGGGAGCTTTTAATTATTTAATAAGAACCCAGTATAACAATAAAGTAATACATGGAAAACCTGTAAATACTGAGTTTAAAAAATATTTAGAAAACACGCTTTGCTGGTTCAAACATAAATAGTAAAATTAGAGCAGTAGCTTGAGCAAGCTTGTTGTAACCCACAATAGAAAATAACACCAGCCCTAGCAACATCTGCAACCGTTACGCTAAATAATTGGAGTTAAAAATAATACTAATCTCACTTTCAATTTAGTCCAATTGCGGCATTGCCTTATTGTACTATTTTCAAGTAGTATCGGCATTAACCATTGCATATTTATTTTTTAGTTGGACTAAAAAATAAATGCAATTGGTATAATATAATCAGACCTAAAAGTCATTCGTTTGCTTTTCAATAAAATCAATTGATAGTTCATTAAAAACGAGTGAGTTTTCAATGTTTACAACATGGCCACAATTTGGTACAATTTGTAATTGAGAATAGCAGTCGTTTTGAACATGCTTTTTTATTGGAGTTAAAAACAAATTATCTTCGCCACCCATAATGTATAAGGCATGAATTTTATAGGTATTTTGTTCTAATTTCGCTAAATAGGTTGTCAATCGTGCTGTTAATTTAAACCAGCGATTGAATTCCTTTTTCGTCAGTTTTTTTGCTTCTTGTATAAATAGTTTACGCGATTGTTGGTGGTTTTTTCTTGGCATCATTACGCGAGCAAATATTTTATAAAGCAACATGTAGGGCATTACACTATTGAAAATTCTTCCTAAACGCAACAACAATCTTGATTTGAAATTTAATGTTGTTACAGCGCCCGCAAAGACCATGGATTGCACCGTTTTGGGACTCAAAGAATACAATTGCTTGATGATAATTGAACCCATAGAAACGCCCACAAAATGTGCTGAATCTATTGCGTGTTCTTGCAAAGTAAGTAATACATCGTTGGCAATTATTTTAAAAGTGTAATTATTAGCATCTGTTTTTAATTTTGATTGACCATGTCCACGTAAATCAAGTAGAAGCACATTAAATTTTTCGGAAAACGGTTTTATTTGCTTGAACCATACAGCAGAACTACCTCCAGCACCGTGAATAAAAATCACCCATTTGGAAGAACTGCTGTGAATAAACTTTTTGGTGTGAAGCATAAAATCAAATTTAGCGCTAAGCTAAGTTTTCAATTTCAGAAACAGGAGTTAATTACAATTTATTATTTTGATTTTATTGTTGCCTTATTACACAGGGCGCTACCTTGAGATAAATGTTAATGCTGCCTATTGGGTATAGTTTCCAAGCTAAACCCATCTAAACGTCAATTTCCACCTGCAAAATTCTTATTGCAGTAATACCAATGTGATTTATAAATTATTCCAATAACTTAAAAGCTTACATTGGTAAATGCCGATCGGAAAAAAGTTTGGGACAAATGCCGTGAAACAAATTTGGGCCATTACTTATTTCACAACGGTATAAAAGCACTCTTTATTCATAACCTTTTGATTTGATGCAAAGCTATACGCAGCAGACGATATAGAGGTTTGCAGCCTAAAAAATGTCCATTAAGCCTTAATTGGAGAAATTATCTTTACAATTTAACTATTGGCAAGTATACCCACCATCTGCTGAGAAAAGACTTCCTGTAATGAAACTTGATTCGTCAGAAAGTAAGAAACGAACCACATTAGCTATTTCGTATGGTTTTGCAATCCTTTTAATTGGCTGAGCTGATTCAAGAGAACTTAGAATATTATCATTACTTATGTTGGTTAGCGAACTAAATCCTTCTATTGCTTTAGCCAACAAGGGAGTATCAATTGTTCCAGGGCAAATACAATTAACTCGAATATTATAGTCAGCATAATCAATTGCAGTACTCTTTGTTAATTGACCAATTGCTCCTTTTGTTAAACCGTATACCGAACTTTTACCTTTCCCAACGATAGATTGGTCTGATCCCATAAGCACAATATTTCCGTTTTCATTCGCTCTCATAATAGGAAGAATTTCTTTCAAAACGTAAAAAACGCCTTTCAAATTAACCGAAAGAACTTTTTCGAAGTCATCTAAACTAGTTTCTTCAATATTTCCTACCTTGTGTAAGCCTGCATTAGCAAATAATAAATCAATCTTATTATGCTTATTAAAAATCATTTTTATGGCCTCTTTTACTGAAGTATAATCACTTACATCGCAATGAATATAAAATTCATCATTCAAATTTTTATTAATTAAATCCAAATTATAAACAACAGCTCCTTTATCAATTAACAATTGCCTTGTGGCTTCACCAATTCCTGAGCTAGCGCCTGTTATTACAGCAATTTTATTTTCAAATTCCATATTTAAAATATTTAGAGTACCAATATAGTGTTTTGAATTTATTTTTTTAGAGAAGTATTTATGTAGAATAAATATGACTGGCCTACAACCTTTTAAAACACATTACAAACAAAGCATGAAATGTAATCGTAAATCGCCCCTTTCGTTTCAAGCAACCGCTAAAAGCACTTGAAATATATTGGCTTCATGAAGCGTTGTTTCCAAACCTCTTCATGTAAATAGAATGGAGTTATAAAGATTTATATATTAGCAATATAATTTCTATGGATAACAGTGTAATAAGTATAGCAAATGCCCAAACTCTAGAAGTTTCCATAGATGCAAATTTACTGCCTACATATCCACCCAAAAAACTACCAACAGCTAAACAACCGCCAAAAAACCAATTTACATGTCCATTAAATGCGAATAAACACAATGAAACAAAGCTAAAAATAAGACACAATGCACTTTTCATTGCATTGGCCTCAATAAAATCAATACCAAGGTGCAACAATAACGATAGTAAAATAAAAGTTGCAGTATCAAGTACTATAATCCCACCCCATAAACCTAATAAACAAAATAAAAGGTAAGTAACAATTGTAATTTTACTGTGGCTACTGACTTTTTTTATAGTTAAATGCTTGAATTTATAAATAGCTAGTGAAAAGGATACTAACAAAGCAATAATAATTATTGTATTAACGTATATTACTGGCAAATCCTCTACAATTAACACACCTATAATTGTTCCCACAATTAATGGAATTGATAGTGTAAGTGTTTTCTTCCAATTGATTAAATTTTTACTGTGAAACTGATAAGTGGATGCAAGAAATCCTACAAAAACAGGTATTCTATTGGTTGCATTGGCGATATTGGGTAACAGTCCAAATGAAATCAATGCTGGGAGTGTAACTGCCGATCCACTGCTTACTACCGTATTCAAAAAACCTCCTGCAAAGCCAGCCAAAACCAACAATAAATAACCCCAATAATCTGACATATAATAAATTTAATCTGAATTATTTTACTAGATTTTATTAAATCTTATTCTGGCCGCAAAATTAAAAATAATGATAAATAAATAAAGTCTGTTTTATATATTGACTTGATTGTGAACTTAAGATAAAGGTGTTATAATTCCCTCAAGAAAGATAAAATGATTATCTTGTCCAAGGAATAAATCTAATTAACTAAAATCCTACCTTCACCATACCAATAATTAATTCCCCGCAAGACATGGAAGACAATCATTACCTTAAGAAAGAGCTCTACGACCTAGTTAAAGCCGATAATACTATTTTTGATTTTATTCAGGAATCATCCTTAGATGGAATTTGGTATTGGAATTTGGAAAAACCCGAAGAGGAATGGATGAGTCCGAAATTTTGGTCCGTTTTAGGGTATGATTACAAAAATATGCCACACAATCCTTCTGCATGGAAGAACATTGTAAATCCTGGTGATATGATACTCGCTATGGAGCTTTTTATGAAACATTGTGAAAACCCAGAAATGCCATACGATCAAAATATTCGATACACACATAAAAATGGATCTATAATTTGGATAAGATGTCGAGGTTTGGCCATCAGAGATAGGAACGGCAAGCCGATCAGAATGTTAGGCTCGCACCAGGATATTACCGAATACAAAAAAAACGAGCAAAAACTAAAGAAAAATGTCACTTTACTAAATTACACGCAAAAGATTGCTGGCATAGGAAGTTGGGAGCTTGATATAGAAACCAATGAGGTATTCTGGACAGAAGAGCTTTACAATATGTATGGTTTCGATGCTAAACTTCCGCCTCCGCCATACACGGAGCACATGAAGCTATTTACTCCAGAAAGTTGGGAACGATTATCTTCAGCATTAAATATTACCAGAGAAAAAGGGATTCCTTATGAAATGGAATTAAATACAATCCGCAAAGATGGGAGCAAAGGTTATATGTGGGTGCATGGAGAAGCAGAGCTTGATGTAAAAGGAAAGATAATACAGATTAAGGGGATAGCACAAGATATTACAGAAAGAAAAATTGCTGCCGAAAAATTAAGGATCAATGAAGAAAGATGGCAATTTGCTGTTGAAGGTAGTGGTGATGGAATTTGGGAATGGAGGCCACAAGAGAAAAAGACGCTTTATTCAAACCGCTGGATAGAAATGTTAGGTTATAAACCTGAAGAGTTTACTGATAGTGATTATGAATGGAGTTCTAGAATACATCCAGATGATATTGCATTTGCATTTGATGAAATTTCTAAAAATTTATCAGGACAAACAGATTCTTTTAACCATGAATATAGATTCAGAAATAAAGACGGGAACTATTTATGGATGTTAAATAGAGGCAAAGTAGTTGAGAGAAATTCAAATGGTGAAGCAATAAGGGTTGTCGGTTCTCACACCGATATTACCAAATTAAAGAAAGCTGAAGAATTAATAAAACTAAACGAAGCTCGCCTGACTCTTGCTGTTAAAGGTGGAGGAATTGGGATTTGGGATTGGGATATTGTATTAAATAAACTTACTTGGGATGACCAAATGTTTGTTTTATATGGAGTAAATAAAAGCGATTTTACCAACGCATACGATGCTTGGGTAAATGGAGTATATGTAGCCGATAAACAAAGAGGAGATGAAGAAATTCAAATGGCAATAAAAGGCGAAAAAGACTTTAATACGGAGTTTAGGGTGCAATATACCGATGGTCAAATTAGAAATATAAAAGCCCTTGCAACTGTGTTACGAGATAAGGAAGGCAATGCCATTCGTATGATAGGAACCAATTGGGATATTACAGCAGAAAAAGAAGCAGCAGCGCAAATTGCAGCCAGAGAAGAAGCAGAAAAAGCAAATAAAGCAAAATCTGAATTCCTCGCCAATATGAGTCATGAGATACGTACGCCCCTTAATAGCGTAATAGGATTTACCGACTTACTTAAAAAAACCCAGCTTTCTAATGTTCAACAGCAATATGTAAATAGTGCCAATGTTTCTGGTCACGCGCTCCTTGGCGTGATCAATGATATTCTTGATTTTTCTAAAATTGAAGCAGGCATGTTGGATTTGGATATTATAAAATCAGACATGGTGCAAATATTCGAGGACAGTATCGACATCGTTAAATTCGCTGCAGCAGAAAAAAATATCGAGTTATTGCTCGATATTGATCCCTCTATGCCCAGATTCGCCAATGTTGATGCCATTCGTTTGAAACAGATTTTGGCCAACCTTTTAGGCAATGCAGTTAAGTTCACCCTAAAGGGAGAAGTTGAGCTGAAAGTACGCTACAAGGCTGTTGATGGCGATAATGATAAGCTTTCAATATCGGTGAGAGACACTGGAATTGGTATTAATAAAGAGCAACAAACGAAACTTTTTAAATCATTTTCGCAGGCAGATAGCTCAACTACGCGTAAGTTTGGTGGTACGGGGTTAGGACTTGTTATTTCTCAATTGATTGCAGAAAAAATGGGCAGTACCATCAATATCAAAAGTACAGAAGGTGTTGAAACTATTTTCTATTTTGATATTACAACTCGTTTTGAGGCTGGAAATAAGCTTGATTATACAAGGATCAAAGGAGTGAAGCGATGTTTAATTATTGACGATAACATCAATAATCAAACAATTATGAAACAAATGCTCCTTCAGTGGCAAATTGAATCTGAATGTTGTGATGGTGGTTTTGAGGCGCTGAAAATAATTGAACAACCCGAACCTTTTGACTTGATTATTTGTGACTACCACATGCCATATATTAATGGCATAGAAACCATAAGAATGCTTAGGGCTAAATTAAAATTTACTTCCGAAAAGCAGCCTGTAATCCTTCTTCACTCATCTTTAGACAACATTCAACTTGAAAATGATTTTCTGGATTTGGGCATTCGCTTTCGCTTAAGTAAACCAGTAAAAAGCAACGATTTATTCAATTATCTCTGTAATCTATACGAAGACAATACGACCAACCTCGACAAAGAAAATATTGAATCACCAAAAGCAAACAATATTCACGAAAATGTAAAAATATTAGTTGCAGAAGATGTATTTTTAAATATGGTTTTAATTAAGGCCATGCTTTCTGAGCTTGGCTACACCAATGAAATTATTGAAGCTAAAAACGGAATTGAGGCCATTGAAAAATATCAAAAAATGAGCCCCGATTTGATTTTAATGGATGTGCACATGCCCGAACTTGATGGTATTAGTGCAACAAAAAAAATTAGAGCAATTGAATTATCAACTGGTAATAATGTTCCAATAATAGCGCTTACAGCTGGTGCACTAAAAGAAGAGCGTGAGAAGTGTTTTGCCAGCGGAATGAATGACTTTTTAACTAAACCAGTTGTACCTGAGAAAATTAGGGAGATGCTGAATAAATATTTAATAAAAGTAGAACATGTGCATAAATTACCTCATACCGATGAATCTGAAAATGATTTACATGTGGCCTATGATGAATTGCAGAATTTATTTAGCGATAAAGCAATCATTAAGAAGGTAATGACTATAGCACTTCAAGATATACCCGCTAAAATACTTGAACTAGAGCATGCTTGTGATAAAAAGCATCCCGAAAGTGTAAGTGCAGCAGCGCACAAAATAAGAGGTTCATCAAGTTCTATGCGCTTTAATATAATGGCCAAAATTGCAGAGAAAATAGAAACGGAATCTAATGATGGTTGGAACGATAACTTAAAATTACAATTATCAGAACTTAAGGCTGAGTGGGAAATAGTTAGGGAAATTATACAACAGAAAATAAATTAATTTATTGATATGAACAGAACCGCTAATTTCAATAAATAATATCTTCTTTTGCCCAGATGAGTAAATCAAACATTAGTTTTTAAAATCATCCCGATTGGGATGGTCTTATAAGTCCTAACCTTTAAAAAAATAAGAACTCAATATGAATCACTTGAATTCTAAACTTATTTTCCAATCAAGGTATTGGATTCTTTTTATTTGTTTGAATTTTAATCTGGGTGCGCAAGCTCAAACTTTTGTTAATCTTGAATCAGGAGCATTATTTACGGTTATTAATGATATTCGCAGCGGTACTAATGGTACCTTATTTTCTCTAAAAAATGATTTTCAAACGCCAGTAAGTCCATTTTTTAGGTTGCGCGTTGGTTGTGTATCTAATCAAAAAAATCATTTTTCGTTTCTTTATGCTCCCTTAAAAATTGTAGAAACTGCAACAATAGAAAAGGATATACTATTTGATGGAAAAAACTTTAGCGCTAACATGCCAATAGAAGCTGTTTACAAGTTTAATTCGTATCGCTTTACCTATAACAGAAGAATCATTAGCAAAGACAATTTTAAATTTGGACTAGGGTTGTCTGCCAAAATTAGAGATGCAGGTTTCTCGTTGCAGAATACAGCGCAATTAAGTGGAAATTTTAGTATTGGCTTCGTTCCTCTCATTAACCTTTTAGCCAATTGGAATATATCTCAAAAAATGGGTGTCGATTTTTTTGGAGAAGGGTTGGCTGCAAGTAAAGGCAGAGCCATTGACCTTTCACTATCGGCAAGATATAGCTTCACTAAAAACCTTCAAGGAAACATTGGCTATAGACTGCTCGAAGGTGGAGCAAACGGAACGTATCGATATAATTTTATTCAACTTCATTTTCTCTATGCTAGTTTAAATTACTCATTTAACAAAAACAATAAAGAAACATAAGTGCTTTATTTTTATGAGTTATACTATTATTTGAACGTTTTAATACAAAATTTATATGCAATGCCCTTCGGCGCAATGTGCATAGCCAAACCAATGTTATTAATGCCTCCATTGCGTTTCAACAAGTTTTTCATTAAGAAAAAGTAGGTGCATAAACAATGCAAACCAGCAGTGTGCTTTAGCCGATTTTTTATATAACGTCCAAGCTGCTTAAGTCTTATTAGTTACGAAATTATACCGATTACACTTTCAATTTAGTCCAATTGCGGCATTACCTTATTGTACTAATTTCAAGTAGTATCGGCATTAACCATTGCATATTTATTTTTTAGTTGGACTAAAATATAAATGCAAATGGTATTATTTCATATATTTCGGACAAAATTATTCTTCCCATGACACTAAAAAAAATCGTTTTCGTACTTTCATTATTTGTGATTCAAATGAACGTCAATATGGTTTCCGCTCAAGTAACCTTTACACAGGATCAAGAACTTATTGGAGAAGGTACCGATGACCTTTTCGGTTGGTCGGTAGATCTTTCTGGAGATGGAAAAACAATTGTTATTGGTGCTATTGGAAATAATGCAGGGCTCGCTAGCCAAGGCAACAATGGCCAGGCAAGAGTATATCGAAATACTTACTTTGTCTCTTCCAACTCATGGGGTTGGGTGTTACTTGGTTCCGAAATAAATGCCACAGCAGCTAATGTTGAATCGGGCTATGATGTAAGCATAACCAACGATGGAAACAGGATTGCCATTGGTACACCGGGCCAGGATAAAATGAGAGTTTATGACCTTAACATTTCTAATAATTGGGTGCTGCAAGGAAATGGCTACGGCATTTACACAAGCCAAACGGCACAAAGAGCAGGTCATTCAGTAAGCATTAATGCTAGCGGCACTGTGGCTGCAATGGGTGCTCCTGTGGGCAATAAAGTATGGGTGTTTGACGTTGACCCGGCTGGAGGCACAGGTCATTTGGCCGGCAATCCGCTGATTGTGCCCGGTACTTATGCAGGTGGTTCGGTGGATATTGATGATGATGGTAATTCTTTAGTAGTTGGCGCATACAAATCGAACACCGAACGTGGTTCAGTATTGGTTTATGACTTTAATGGAACTAGTTGGGTGCAGCGCGGCCAAACTTTGAATGGAGTTAACAACTACGATCAATTTGGATTTGATGTTAGCATGAGCAACGATGGGAACACTATTGCGGTGGGTAGCAAAGGATGGGATTCGAACCCAAACAACACCACCTACGAAATAGGAGAAACAGCAGTTTACGATTGGAATGGCAGCACTTGGGTACAACGTGGCACAAGCATTCAGGGTGTTAATATTTTCGACCAATGTGGGTTTTCGGTTAGTTTATCGGGCAATGGTAATAGAATGGCTATTGGATACAAGGGCAACAACACCGCCACGCAAGCGGCAGGTCTTGTGCGTATTTTCGATTGGAATGGAAGTGCTTGGGTTCAAAACGGTGACCCAATTTATGGTGATGGCATTAGTGTTTATTCCGGACATAGCGTAGCGTTGAGCGATAATGGTTCTATCTTAGCTATTGGCGCTATTCAGGGTACAGGACCAATAAATCAGTTTACCAATCAAGAAGGTCAAGTGCGAATATATGAAGGCGGATGCGTGGTATCGACCACGGCTGTTACACAAAATAATAACACTTTGACTGCTGTTGCTAACGCTACTTACCAATGGCTTGATTGTAATAACGGAAATCAGCCCATTGCAAATGCTACGGGGCAAATTTTTGTTGCGCCCAACCCAGGGAGTTATTCGGTTCAAATAACAGAGAACGGCTGCACGCAAACCAGTGCTTGTATAGATGTTTTGGTTACCTCAGTTACTAACGAAACAATAAGCAATTTCTATGTCTTCCCGAACCCAACCAACAATATCATTACAATAAACGCGCATCAAATCATCAAAAAAATACATATAATAGATATTACAGGAAAATATGTTTTGAATATTAATAACTCGAATACCGCAGATCTTTCTAGCATTGCTCCAGGACTATACAATCTTGCTTTGGAATTTGATAATGGAGGTATTAGTTATTCGAAAATTTTGAAGCAATAAGCCGAAAGCTCGTATAAACAAATAGTAAGAAAAGGTAATTTGTGTTTCATCGTTTGTCGCTCTGCTAAATAAAGCATGCGAATACATTGCATTAAAAACAAAATGAAAACAATTAAATTTAAAACCAATTGTAGCAATTGGTATTATTTACTATCTAATAATAAAATACTGAAAGATTACAAAAACAATTACGGATAAAATTAACCCAATTAAAAAGATATTATAAGAGTAAGTTAGTAAAAGATATTTTCTTTTTAAAACCTTTCCTTGTCCGTAAAAATCTGCTAGAATACTACGATAAAGGTATTCATCATCTTTTAACATTGTTAGCATGGAGTCTTCAAAATCCGGAAGTGAGAGACTAGTAAAATTTCCAAAAAATAAGAGGTTAGATTTTTTATTGTCCAAATCATTTTGGGTTACCGATCCTTTAACAAAGTTCGGGCGAGTGGCTAAAACCGCAAAAAAACTGTGGTTAAGAGCGAAGTAATAACGAACATAATTATTGGAACAAATAAGTTTTGCCAATATTCAATATTTCTGGCCGATGAACCTATTACCAATGACAGCACTACTGTGTTAATGGAAATCATAATGTTAGACTTGTTATCAGCTAACATATTTTGTTGGTTGAGGTTATTCGATAAAATTCGAAAAAAAGAATTAATACCTGTGTCGTGGAATTCCTGCAATGGAATTTTTGAAAAATCTTCGTAGTTTGAGTGTCTAGGCATTTAATTTGTTTTATCACACAATAGTAAATACAAAATGAATTCAAGTGTAATAAATAATAAAGAGTTAACAATTTTATAACCTAAGTTATGTAGTCAATTATAAATAAAGGATAAATCCATAGCGTAAATTGTTTAAACCACAAAAGCCATTAGCAAGAGTTTATGCATATAGTTTATAATGATATCAAGCGCTAACGCACTGTTTATAATTGAGTGAATTTCCTCCAATTTTAAAATTAAAAATGATATGATGTGCTTTTGATGAGAGTGATCTTGAAATTACAAAACTAAGCTACTACTTTAAAAAGGAAAAAAATTTATGCAGCACTTTTATAAATTAATACGCTTGTCCCTTTTCAATGGCAAAATGAATAAGAAACCAATGTCAATTATAATGTGTACGATGTTTAAAACATAATTTAAATTTTATTTTACTGCTGTAAAAACGTAAAAGCATAAATACGAATTGCATTTTAAGGCGAAAGAGAAATAAGTCAGTAATTTTTACTATAATTGTAAAGAAAAGTGATTTATTTTATTTCAGTAAAGCATAAACTAACGGTATAAAGTTTTAATGTTTATGTCAAAATTCAAAATAGGTTCTTTTTTGCATACACAGCCTGACTACATCTTTAACTATTTGCCCAATGAATAGATCAAGACATATAAGAAATGAACTTGTAATAGCAGGAACCAGAATTGGTGTTTGGGACTGGAATATAAAAACAGGCGAAACAAACTTTAATGAAAGATGGGCTGAGATGATTGGCTATACCATTGAAGAGTTGCAGCCAGTTAATATTCAAACCTGGATGAATTTTGCACATCCTGATGATTTAGAGGCTTCCAATAAGGCGCTGCAAGATCATTTTGAAGGAAAGACGGAGTATTATGACTTTCACTCTCGCATGAAACACAAAAATGGAAATTGGATTTGGGTGCACGACAGAGGCAAGGTTTTTGAATTTGATGAGAAAGGTAAACCATTAAGAATGTGCGGTTCACATATTGATATTACTGATCAAAAAGAGCTTGAAATAAATCTAAAACAATCGCTCAAGGAAAGAGAAATTTTATTGAAAGAAGTTCACCATAGAGTAAAAAACAATCTTCAAATTCTTTTAAGTATTGTTAGATTAAAAAGTGAAAAAGGAAAAATTAATACCGCCATAATAGAAGACTCCTTTCATTCCTTAGCAAGGGCCTATGAAGCAGTATACAAGTCCGATAAACTTGATAAAATAAAAGTAGGAGAATACATAAATCAGGTTGTTTACCCTCTTGTAAGCATGCACAATATTAAGTTTGAATCAAACATTAATGAATTTGAAACAACCATCGATTTTCTTGTTCCTATTGGTCTTATTTTAACAGAACTTGTAAATAATAGTTTAAAGCACGCTTTTGTTAAATCAAAAAACAAAAAAATTAATATCTCTACAGCCGTAAATGATAATGAAATAACCATTCTTTTTATAGATAATGGTGTAGGTTTTAGCAAAAAAGTACTTCATAAAACCCATGAATTTAATACTTTTGGCCTCTCAATTATTGAAGGTTTAACTGAACAATTAAATGGAACAATTTGTTACTACAACAATAATGGTGCTTGCATAGAAATAAAAATAACTTATAGATGATCCAAAATATAAATAAAACAATTGAACCCCTAAGACAGCAAATTATTAATCATAAAGTTTATTCGGCAATTAAAGATATTGACGATTTAAAAATTTTTATGGAATATCACGTTTATGCTGTTTGGGACTTTATGTCACTGCTTAAAACCCTGCAAACTAACTTAACCTGTACCTCTGTTCCTTGGTTTCCTGTAGGCTCGGCCGATACCAGATATCTCATTAACGAAATTGTGGTAGGAGAGGAGTCAGATGTAGATATTAATGGTGTCAGAAAAAGCCATTTTGAATTATACCTTGATGCTATGCAGCAATGTGGTGCTAACACATCTAAAATTAATACATTTATCGAAATATTAAAGAATACAAATGATTTTAATGCTGCCTACACTGCTTCTCAAACGCCAGTAGAGGCCAAAAACTTTATTGATTTTACATTCAATATTATTGGAAGCAAAAAAGATTATTTACAAGCTGTTATTTTTACATTTGGTCGCGAAGACCTTATTCCAGGAATGTTTATTTCTATGGTTAACGACATCCACAAAAATTTCCCTAATAACATTTCAATTTTTAAATATTATTTAGAAAGGCACATAGAAGTTGATGGAGACCACCATAGTCATCTTGCCCTGCAAATGACATCAAACCTTTGCGGAACAAACGAACAAATATGGGAAGAAGCAGAACAAGCTACTATTGAAGCCCTGCAAAAACGTATTGACCTTTGGGACGCGGTATATGAGCAAATAATGAAGAATAAAAAATAAGCATTACAACAAAAAATTTCATCTAATACCTATTGCACGTTCAATTTAGTATAATTGTAGCGTAGCCTTATTTACTATTTTCAAGTAGTATCAGCGCTAATCATAGCATATTTATTTTTAAGTACAACCATAAAATAAATATGCAACAGGTATAAGTTTCTTTTAGTATTTTGGCCATTAATTGAAATGAATAAAACTTTTAAACATAAAATACTACATCATTTAGATGTAATAGGTCTTTTTATTTTTTGCCTGGCCTTTTTTTACTATTTAATTAGCAATATAAGTACCGATATCACCACGCACATAGAGCAAATTAGAAGAATAAATATAAATGCAGCGCACTATCCTGCTAATTTTTTATTTTACCTAATCGTAAATTTACTCTCTGGTTTTAGTCAAGTTAAAATTTTAAATTTAGTAGCTGTTGTTGTATTATCGGCGGCTACAGTTTTTAAGTACAGCTTATCAAAAGCGTTTATGGTAAGTTTAAATCCAGCGCACAGCCAAGAAATTAAATGGCGCAAAAAAACACACTTTATTTTAATAGCATTAGCGCTATTTTTCTGCTTTGCCATACCCGATCCCTTTAGTATTTTTATACTTAAAAAAATGTATTTGAGCAAGTTTGTACCCATGGTATGGCATAATTCAACAACCATTTTTCTTTTTCCTTTTGCTATTTTACTTTTTTGGAAACAACTTAAAATGTTTAATACTAAAAATGATACTGCGGTAAAAGAAATACTCATAATTAATATACTGGTAGTTTTAAATTTACTCATCAAACCCTCATTTATTTTTGCGTATGCCCCCGTTACTTTTTTCTTTTTATTACACAAAAACGTAATGCGTAATTATAAAATATGGTTCATACAACTTACGCCAATAATTACCACCCTTGTAGTTTTAATGCTACAATATTATTTTATTTATGTTAAGCAAGATGGCTCTTTTTTTTACGAAAAAAGCGAACTAGCAATAGGCCTTCCATTTCAGTTTTTATTGCAATTTGTTCCGTGGTGGTTTATCCCATTTTCGTTTGTTTTTTCGTATGCATTAGTACTTTTTACTATGGTATGTTATAAAGAAATACTAAGCTATACCCCATTTTGCTATGCCTTAGCCTTAACAGTATTTGCAATATTTATTTCCGCATTTGTAATAGAAACAGGTCCTCGCGCATTGCACGGAAACTTTTTATGGCAAAATGTAATTTGCACTTACCTCTTATTTTTGGTAACCATTACTTTTTTAACACCCAAGTTATTAAACAAACAGCGTTGGAGCATAAAAGATAAAGTGTTGGTTGGCCTTTTTACAGCCCATGCCTGTGCCGGACTTTTGTATCCGCTTAAAATTGTAATAACAACAAGTTATTACTAAAAACACTGGCCCACCGCCTAAAAATATATCAGCCAAATTATTTAAAAGTTGCCCATCAATTTAAATATTTGGGCAATGCTTTTTATGGCGATGGCCATCGCCATAAAAAGCCCGGGTCTTCCGCGCTACGAGGTAGCTTGCTTCAGCCCCTATTGCAATTTCGTTTTTAAATTTTAGCACTATGCACCCGCTTGCGTTCCGCGAGTGAGGCTACCTAAAGGCCTCTGGCCTGTACAGCAAAGGATTAAATAATTTATATTTTTTCTGAATTTGCTGCATTAGAAATACAATCAACTACAAGCACTCTAAAGTTTTAAAGGCATTCGTGGAATGATGTTAAGGGCAAGCAATTCACTATGCACTCGCTTGCGTCCCGCGAGTGAGGCTATCTAAAGGCCTCTGGCCTGTAGAGCAAAGGATTAAATAATTTATATTTTTTCTGAATCTGCTGCATTAGAAATACAATCAACTGCAAGCGCTCTAAAGTTTTAAAGGCATTCGTGGAATGATGTTAAGGGCACGAGTCTGAAGACTCTGACTCTATGCACTCGCTTGCGTCCCGCGAGTGAGGCTATCTAAAGGCCTCTGGCCTGCACAGCAAAGGATTCAATAATTTAATTTTTTATAGCTGCTGCAAAAGAAATACAATCAAATCATTTGCATTCATCAATAAACTTCTTTGGTTTTAAAGAGGCATTCGTGGAATGATTTTAAAGTCACGAGTCTGAAGACACGCGCCAGATAAAATGACACACTCCATTTTGTCTTTCAGGAGGAATCTTTTTTTGTTGGTGCTTTTTGGGTAAAAATTGGCTTTGGCTTTTTTTGCTGGCATAAAACACAAAGGCTATTTTATAACGCTATGGCACACTTGGTTTATTTTAATTTAGCATCTCTAGCTATCGCGAATACTTGCGTGGATATGTTTTGAAAGCTATTTTTGAAAATCGTACCCTAAATTTATAGCCTCAAAATTAATATTGTAGTTGTTTTTAATTTGATTTGGTATTAACTTTTAACTTCAATGTTATGAAGCCGAGCGCAGCGCTAACAATTAAAAAAACACGTAGTACAACTTTGTGTTTACGGGTAATATAAACAGGGCAGAAGTTTAACCCAAATATTTCCTTTTATGCCCATGAGATTGATTAAGTGCAAAAAAGGACTTCTGCCCTGCTATTAAAAATATGCCTATTTAAATTGGGCTATTGTAACACAATTTTTCTTAAGTCAATTGTGTTACCTTGTGGGTCAATTATTCTTACAAAATATAGTCCGTTACCGCCCCAGGTTGCCAAACTTAGGTAATCTGCCTGTTGTGTAATACTTGTTTGGAAAACTTGCTGCCCAATAGCGTTTTCAATTTTTAATTGATAGCCTAGCATGAGGCTAAAGTTACCGTAATCAATGGTGATATGATCATTAGCCGGATTGGGAAATAGTTTTATTGTGTTACTATTATTTGGAGGGTTTATTGCAGTAATCAATGCATTGATAAGAAGTGTATCAGTTACCGTTGTTAAAAGTGTATCGTAAATGGGAACTAGTAAAGTATCGTAAACTATTTGGGTAACATATGTGGTATCGAAAATATTAGTTGTTATTGTATCATAACTAGTACAAACCACACCCAAAGTGTCATAAACAATGGTTGTTTGCGATGCGTTGTTGTTGCAGCCATTTGCGTTAGTGTAAGAGTAATTAATTGTTGCACTACCAAGTCCTGCAGATTGCGGATTAAACACAGCGCCGCTTATTCCGGGGCCTGTTAATAAACCTCCGTTTGGATTACCGATTATTGATATTTGATTGGCGTTAATATTTGTAAAGCTTCCTATGCCTGAAATAGATAAGGTAGGTGTTGGATTTACGGCAATCGTTGTGGCAGTTGAATTAGCAGAGCAACCATTGCCATCGGTTACTAAAACGGTATATGAACCCGCTGTATTGGCTGTATAACTGGCGGAAGTTGCACCTGATATGTTGTTGCCATTGTTTTTCCACTGATAGATAAGTCCCGTTCCTGTATTGGCATTCAACACCACTGAACCACCTTGACAAAAAGTTGTTGGCCCTGCAGCTGTTATAGATGCAGTACAGCTTTGAGCGTTGAACAAGGCAGTAATTTCTTGTTGGGTTAATGCTCGGTTCCAAATGCCTGCATCATCTATAAGACCGCTGAAATGCCTTTGATCAACGGAGTTACATGAATTGCAATTTCCTGATTGAGCTCCTATAATCCAAGATTCATCTGCACCGAATGCCATAGTTGTAGGATTGAATGTCAAGGTGCCACTTTGACCAACAGGGCTACTAGCTTGAAGTATACCATCTTTATAGAGTAATAGTGTGCCATTGACTAATCTCACTATTGTAAGCATATGCCAATTGTTATCGACAACAGAACTGCCGAAAATGTTATTTCCAGTTCCACAACAATTATCTCTAACAAGCATCCCAAAATTTCCAGGACTTTGAATAATATCTGCCAATGTTCCAATATGTAAAAGATATTCTATACCTCCTAAACCTTGCATAGAAATTAATGGGCCATTTTGATCTATTGATTTCACCCAAATTGATGAAGTGCTTTCTGTATTTAATGGGAAAGAATTGCTTATTGAATTTAAATTAAATAATATTTTGTTGTCGACTCCGTTGAATGAAAAGGTTGAGTTCGCATCTCCAAATCTATCAATTGATAATGTCGCTCCATTCACCGTTCCATTATTTCCATTCCCACTTTCATCATTGGCATTTCCACTAAAAGGCCACCAGCCAACCAATCCGTTACTGGGTACATAATTTGGCACTTGCGCCATTGTTGTAGCAGTAAATCCTAGCGATGCTACTGCGGTTAAAAGCAAACTTTTAATTTTCATTTTTATGTTTTTTGTTTGTTCCACTTTGTCCCGCAGTAGAGTTAATATAAAAAATCAGCGTGGGACAGATACCAATCCGTAGCCGAGGAACGACCAAGTCCCACACAACAGAAAAGATAAAGCCCACGCCTTACGTGAGCGTTCATCAGATCCTTGTTGTGCTTATTAAATTTGGTCGTTTTCGGCTACAAGAATGTTAAACGCTAATATTATATGTCAGTAATTATTACTGTATGTTGTTCTATTTCATTAGTTCCTGTTTTGTGGGTTAAAAATTAGTGTTTTATCCTGTTGATTCATTATCTGTTTTATTTACCTCCTACATAAAGTTTTGCTTTAAAGCGCAGGCCGAGGATTTAGAATTCCTAAACTTCATATCATCACAAATATACTGAAAAAACGAAATATCCAAATTTACATTTAACTATGCACTCGCTTGCGTCCCGCGATTGAGGCTACCTCGCAGTGCAACTTCGTGTATACGTTGGATAATTGTTTGGCAAAATTTCAAAAAATAAATAATAAAAAGTAAACAAAAATGTTTATTTTTGTGTATGCTTAATTTATCACAAATCAATAAAATTAAAGGGCTGCACCCAGGTTTTTTTTTGGAGCGTGAGCTTAAAAAAAGAAAAATTAAGAAAAGTAAGTTTGCCATTGCTATACAAGAATTTCCACAAACAATAGGCGCTATAACCAAGGGTAAAAGAAAAATGAATACCCCCTTAGCGCTTAAACTTGAAAGGGCCTTGCAGTTGGAAGAAGGTTTTTTTATGGTGTTGCAAGCATACTATGAAATTCAAGAAGAAAAGAAAAAAAACAGTCAAAATCATCCAGATTTTTCTAAGCTGAGAAAAGTTTTATTTTGGGATACAGATATGAAAAAAATAGACTGGCAGATGCAAAAGGAGGCCGTAATTAATCGGGTTTTTGAGCGCGGAAACAAACAAGAAATTAATGAGATTATGTATTTTTATGGTTTGCAATCAGGTAAAAAAAATGAAGCAACATGATCAATAAATTGTATTACAACACAGTAAATCCCTTATTGCTAGAAACGCTTATTAAGATTATGAGTGCCCAAGAATTTGAACCTTTTCGACTTGTTGGCGGAACAGCACTAAGTCTTCAAATGGGTCATCGTTTATCAGTCGACATAGATCTTTTTACGGATAGTGAATATGGCTCAGTTAACTTTACAGCTATTGATCATTTTTTCAAGAATAATTATCCCTATGTTGAAACAAATACCATATCTATCATTGGTATTGGGAAATCATATTTTATTGGCTCACATAAGGACAACTGTATTAAAATAGATTTGTATTATACAGATAAATTTATTGAGCCTTCATTGGTAATTGATGCAATAAGATTTGCTACGGTTAACGAAATTATTGCAATGAAATTAGATGTTATTTTGCGTGGCGGTAGAAAAAAAGATTTCTGGGATATTCATCAAATAATTGCCAATTACCGGCCAGATGAAATATTTGCCTTACACAAAAAAAGGTATCCTTTTCAGCATGATAAGGTAGCATTAAGAAAGAAATTTCTTGATTTTGAATTCGCAAATCGAGACTTCGATCCAAACTGTTTAAATGGAAAGCACTGGGAACTTATAAAATTAGATTTAGAAGATTTTATAGCATCAATGAATTAAACTTTCTATGCACTCGCTTGCGTCCCGCGAGTTAGGCTAACTTAAGGCCTCTGGCCTGCGCAGCAAAGGATTCAATAATTTTATAGCCTAATGATATTTCGTTTGCGGGAGCAAGGTCTTTGGACTTAGTCTTAAAAACTCTTGGTCGTTTATTCTTCTTTTAAAACTTCAGAAATTTGTATGTGTAAATCAGGAATTTTGTTTTTCATTACATCCCAAACAATTGAATAATTAACTCCGAAATAATCATGAATTAATCTGTCTCT
>CAIKXD010000175.1 GCA_903831265.1 uncultured Bacteroidota bacterium | reverse complement strand
GCAACTTCTGTAATCCATTTGCTATTTGTTGCGCTTGTGTTTTACACGTGTTTTCTACTTTCAATTACATTATTCAAAAACCTGACATTATTACTTTACATCAGTTTAATTATTACTCAAATTTTAAGTCGCATTTTGCTTTTGACTTTTGGCAGCCACCTAAACTAGTTTAAATTTAAATGTTCTTTCGCCTTAAAAAAGGCTTAATCATTTACCTTTTATAATTTAAACTTACACTAAATGAAAATTTTTAATTTATTGATGATGGTATGTTTTTTACATATTTCAATCCCAACAAAAAATTACGCGCAAAACAACAATCAAAATAGCGATAGCACCAAAATAATTACTGTAAAAGTAAAAGGCGTTACTTGCTCAGGTGATTTAAAAACAATTGCAGGCAACGTTGAAAAACTAGCAGGAGTTACTTATTGCAAAACAGGTAAAATGGGCGCCACTTCTAGCTTTGAAGTAAGCTACAATCCAACAAAAGTTAATCTTAAAGATATTCGCTCTGCCATTGAAAGCACCAGCGGTTGCGAAAATCCAAACGACAGACCATACAAAGTAAAATAGTAATTTATATCAAAATGCTTAATAAAATAAGCATTTTACAATAATATTTAACAATGAAAATAGTCAATATCATTGTTTACTTGCTATTTCCTTTGGGCTTGTTTGCACAGCAAATTGAAGGAAAAGTAACAAACATTAAAAATGAAGGAATTACAGGCGCAAGTGTATTTTGGCTCGATTCTAAAAAGGGCGTAATTTGCGGAAATGATGGAAGTTTTACCATAGATTTTGATAAAAATTTTAATGCCAAATTAATTGCCAGCTTTGTGGGTCATCGGCCCGATACGTTGAGTATTACTAATCAAAAGTATATAAAGTTTAAACTCACTGAAATTAAGTCATTAAAAGAAGTAACGATCATTGAGGAAAAAGATGGAATTATACTCTCCAATTTAACACCCATAAAAACAGAAATTATAACGCAAACAGAATTAAAAAAAGCTGCGTGTTGCGATCTAGCAGGTTGTTTTGAAACCCAGTTAACTGTGCAACCACAAACGAGCAATGTAATTACCAACTCAAAAGAATTGCGCATTTTAGGTCTTTCAGGAGTGTATAATCAGCTTCTTGTTGATGGTTTGCCTTTAATTCAAGGATTAACATACACTTATGGCATAAGCGGAATTCCGGGCACTTTAGTAGAAAATATTTTTGTTTCAAAAGGTGCTAATAGCGTGCTGCAAGGTTATGAAAGTATTAGTGGACAAATTAATGTAATTACCAAAGACCCCGCAACAACAGATAAACTATTATTAAATTTTTATATGAATAGTTTTTTTGAAAAACAATTGAATGCCAATTATGCCTTTAAAAAAGGAAAATGGAAAAACATTACCGCTATACAAACCGTGCAGCCTGCCAATAAGATAGACAATGACAAGGATAATTTTTTAGATTTACCTTTGCTTACCAGGTATCTACTATTTAACAAGCTTACCTATGGCAAAGAAACAGACTGGGGTTGGTACGCAAGAATTGCTTTAAGAGTATTAAACGAAGAAAGAACAGGAGGACAATATAACTTTAATGCCGATACGGATAAAGGAAACACAAGCATTTACGGGCAATCGGTAAGCTTTAATCAGCCAGAACTGTATTTAAAAACTAGCTACCGAATGAACAATCAACATAACTTTGTTTTGTTAGCCAATACATTTTTACATCATCAAAATTCGTTTTTTGGCACTACAAGCTATAAAGCAAAACAGCAAAATTTATATGGCAATGTGCAATATGAATGGTCGTACACAAAATCGCATACGCTTAAAACAGGTGTAAGTTTTCGACATTTAAATTTAAACGAAAATATATTATTTACTGATAGTACACTTTACAGAACCTATGATGGTAACTACAAACGCGTTGAAAATATACCAGGTATTTTTGCAGAAAACTCAATGACTTTTTTCAATAATAAACTAACATGGATTAGCGGTTTACGTTCCGATGAGCACAATCAATTTGGAAACACCCTTACCCCACGAACCATGTTAAAGTATGATTTAAATTCAAATACCGTGTTTCGCGCAAACATTGGCACTGGCTGGAGAACAGTAAATTTATTTAGCGAAAATATTGGCCTACTTGTAAGTTCAAGAAATATTATTTTCTCCGAAAATTTACTTCCCGAAAGAGCCCTTAACTATGGTGTAAACATGGTTCAAAAATTTCAAGTAAAAAACATTTCTGGTTACTTTACTTCCGACTTTTATAGAACCGAATTTCAAAATCAAATTTTTCCCGATTATGATAGCGATCCCACAAAAGCATACATTAAAAACTTTACAGGAACTAGTATTAGCAATGGTTTTCAAGCCGAACTAAATCTTAAAATAATAAAACGTATTGAGTTTAAAACTGGCTATAACTTTTTAGATGTGTACCGAATCGAAAATGATAAAAAAGTGCTTTTGCCTTTTAATTCACGTCATAAATTTTTATGGACTTTAAGTTTTAAACCTATCAGCAAAAAAATAAGTATCGATATTAATACCCACTGGTATGGTCAACAAAGATTGCCCGATACAAAATCGAATCCAGTTGAATTTCAACGTCCAGATTATTCGCAATCGTTTACCATTTATAATGTTCAATTTACCTACAACTTAAAAAAACTAGAACTATATGCTGGCTGTGAAAATGTATTTAATTTTAGGCAAGCTCAACCTATTATAAGTTGGCAAAATCCATACAGTCCTTACTTTGATACCTCCTCCGCTTGGGGCCCCACCAGAGGAAGAGAATTATATTGCGGTGTGCGTTTTAAACTTGCAAGTAATTAAAAAAAATACATAATTTATAATTCTAGCAGTACTTCCAAAAGGAATTTTTTTGCACTAAATATTTTATGCATTTGGGCAAATCCTTAGCGCTAATTTCGATAATTCTTAAAGCCATCGTGAGCGCTAAGGTCGGGCTTTTCGCGCTGCATGGCAGCCTGCTTCAATCCCTTTTGCAGCATTCAAACCAAGCATGATGTGTAAATTAATGATACTGTACAAAAAAGTGTGTTTGCTCAGCTAGAAAAAATGTATAGTACAAAAGAAGGAATTGAAAATGGTGCTATTAAAGATATTCAACAGTTCCATAGTTTTTATGGAAGCAAATATAAGCTGGGCGAGGTAATTGAAGGTAAATTACAACTTGCCAACATGTTTGGCGGGAAGCCATTTGATGCCGATTTCAATGTATATTTAGATGAGATTAATCAAGAAGATAACAACGTTATTCTGCGTTCGGCGCAAGAGGTTAATAAAGAGCAGTTAACAAACGAAACGTTTGCTTATATGGTAAAAATGGCCGAAAACATGAAAGTTGAAAAACCTGAACGTAGTGATTTAAAAGATTTAAAAAATGAAATTTTAACGGCCTCGCGCATACATGGTTCAGGATGGATTGTATATAGCGTAAAAACTACTACCGTAAATTCTGGTGATATTACAAGTATCGAAGAATGTGAAATTGAGATAAAATAACATTCGTTGTATTAAACTAACTGGCACATGCATCCTACGCGTGACTTAACTAAAACCGCATGTCATTCAGCAGGAAACCTTTTAAAAGCAAGCATCTGAGGCATAAGTTAAGATGCAAAGTTTTATGCCAGCATAAACATCAGCGCTAAATTTATTATTGCACCTCATCATCTAAAAAAGATTCCTCCTGAAAGACAAAAAAAACGCTGTCATTCAGCAGGAAACCTTTTAAAAGTAAGCGTTTAGGTTGAAATTTAAGGTACACATATTGAAGCAGGAATTTTAAAGGCATTTGTGGACTGATGTTAAGGGCACGAATTCTGTTTCTAAAGGTGTTCTTGCGGTCGCTAAGCGAGTTGCAGCTATCCCACCATGCGGGAGCGGAAAGCACGCTCAAAAAATTATTTACCTAAAATTACAAACTCTGTTCTTCTATTTTTAGCTCTTCCTGCCTCAGTTCCATTGTCGGAAATAGGTTTAGTATCGCCATAACCTTTAAAGGCTAAACGCGATTTAGGAATGTCCTTTTGCAATAAAAAATCCATAACAGTAAATGCTCTATCGGTGCTCAATGCCAAGTTAGCCTTGGGCACACCAACATTATCGGTATGTCCTCTTATTTCTATACTTAAACTTTGTGTTTCTAGTAAATACTCAGCAAATTTTTCTAACACGCGCTTACTTTCATCTGTTAAATCGGCTGAATTTGTTTTGTAATTGATATTATTGATATTAAATGTAGCCCCTTTCTCGATAGGTTTTACATCCATATTTATTCTAATTGGTTTACCAATAGTAGTATCTCCTGCCTTGATGTAGGTACTGTAAAAGCCGTAATCGGGGCGCTTTACAGTAAGTATCGCATCTTCATCACCCTTTAATGTAACAACAGTAGCATACCTACCTGTTACAGAATCCACATCGAGCATGGTCTTCTTTTTTGACGACATGGTTTCAATTTCTATTTTGGTGTTGGTCATCAATGCGCCTGTTTCATCGCGCAATTCACCTTTAATAAAAAGTATTTTTTCGGGACGCGCTTCTTTATAGAGTGGAAAAGAAAATATATCCCAACCACCAGCGCCTTTGCCTTTTAAATCTTTACTGCTTATGTAGCCCAAATTTCCATCAGTGCTCACAAAAAAACCAACCTCATCTTTATCGGTATTAATAGGAATACCAATATTTTTAGGGGTATTCCATTTGCCATCTTCCTTCATTTTTGTAAAGAAAATATCGTAACCACCCACGCCAGGCCAACCATCTGATGTAAAATACAATGTCTGACTATCGCTATGTATGAAAGGCGATTTTTCGTTTTTATCGGTATTAATTTGTGGGCCCATATTTACCGCAGGTTGCCATTCGGCATTGGTATTTTCGCGCTCTGTTTTATACAAATCCATTCCTCTGCCATCGGCACGTGCTCCGGCAAAAATCAATGTTTTACCATCCGAACTTAATGACGGTTGAGCTTCCCAACCATCTTCGGTATTTACATTTGTTCCTAAATTTTTTAAAGGCCCCCACTCGTCTTCACGGTTTAAATCACTTGTGTAAATATCACAATTCACATAGCCTTTTTTATTGGCTTTGCACACCGTTATAAATAAATGTTTATTGTCTAATGAAAAGGTTATGCCTCCATAATTTTCGCCAGGTATATTAAATGGCATATCCATGGCATGCGGTTTTACAAACTCTCCACTCATTCTTTGCGCTTCGGTTAGCTCTTCTACCTGCTGCGGAAACAATACATCTTTACCCTGTTTCATATAGCGTTTGGTGTAATACAACAATTCATTATCTGGCGAAAGCATAGGTAAAAATTCGTCTTCAAAAGTATCCACGTTTTTAATTGGTTTTGGATCAAACTCTACCTTGTTTTTATAAATCTGTTCATAAAATTTAGCCTGCCGTAAAATACCTGCTGCCTTGTCAAAATCTTCGGGCTTCTTGGCATTATCTGGATTTTTGGTAAACTTTTCTAAGTATGTTACCGTTTTGCCCCAATCTTCAGCACTCCACGCTATTTGTCCTAAATAAAAGTAAGCATAAGGATTCACTTCAGGACAGAGTTCAATCGCTTTTAATAAGTACTTTTCGGCAGGTTTAAAACTTGTGCCATTGCCCACTGCCAGGGTAACTTGCAGCGTAGCCATTTCGTATTGCGCTTCAGCAAATTCAGGTTCTTCTTCAAGCGCTTTTTTAATGTATTCCATGCGCTCTTTAAACTCGTACTTCTTTTTATTACGCCCTTTTTCAAGATTATCGAGCGCTTTTTTATTGCTAATTTCGGGGCAGGTATTTTGTTTTTCTTCCTGAGCGAGTAAAGAAATTGGGAAGAAAATTACCGCAAATAAAATATAATAAATTATTTTTTTCAATGTGTAATATAGATTGAATTATTTGAATCTTGATACTAAAAAAAGAGGATAAATTCCTAAAAAAAGCCTCTAAAGCTGTAAGATTTTACTTTCCAAACAAGCCCTTCAACTTTTTCTCAGCTTCCTTCTTTGCTTTTTCTTCAGCTTGTTTCTTCAGTTTTTCAGCCTCTGCTTTTGCTTTATCTTCGGCTTCCTTTTTCAACTTATCAGCCTCTGCTTTTGCTTTAGCTTCAGCATCGGCTTTAGCTTTATTGAATGCAGCTTCGCCTTCTGCCTTTTTCTTATCCAACTCTGCTTTTGCTTTGGCTTCTAACTCTGCTTTCTTTTTGTCTAATTCTTCTTTTACTTTATTTTTTAAGTCATCGCCCATCTTACTTGCTGCATCTTTTAAATCGGTTTTAACTACTGGATTTTTTGCAGTACCTGTTAACAACGCGCTTAATTTTATTCTTTCCCCTACCGAAAGATTTGCTCCTTTACTATTGGCTTGCGATAACAATCCTGTGATTAGACCGTTGGCAGCAGAACCTAAATCAGCACGCGCAATATCAAAGGTTAGAGGGAAGTTGATGGTTTGATCAAAGTTACTTCTTCCTTGCACCGTTAATTTGCTATCGCCTGTTTTAATATCGAATGGATCAACATCTACACCACCATCTTTAAACTTAAATGAGATGTTTGTATTATTTACGCTTAAACGCTTGTACTTATCCATTTTAATGGCGTCTGCTACTTTGTTTAATGGCGCATAATTGCTTAGTACCACATTTTGTGTTTGTAATTTACCTGCACCGTTTAATGTTTTCAATACTGGATTCATGTGTTCATCCATTAAACCACTGAAAGACAATTCGCAGTTAAACTTACCTGTTGCGTACTCAGCAATTCCTGCCATTTTTTGAACAGTATTAAATGTTTTATATGTTTTTTGAATGTCAAAATTTTGAATACCCATTGCAAAATCAATCACAGGTGCTTTAACATTTTTAGTTCCATATAACCCATCTAAAGTCATTGAACCATCTAGTAAATTCATACTGATACCTTGCATTCGCAGTTCGCTATTGGCCATTACCAGTTTTCCTTTTACGTTAGTGATGTCCATATTATCGTAAATCAATTTATTGAACGCTGCAGTCATCATAAAATCTAAATTGGCAGGAATTTCTGCTACAGTCATTGCTGCTGTATCTACAGGTTTTGCGGCAGCTTCAGGCTCATCGGTCATGAACTGATTTAAATCAAAATAGTTTGAGGTAAGATTTAAATTTCCTTTTAACATTTCATTATTCATGGCATAAGCCATATAATTTTCAATTTTTCCTTTGGCTTGTAAATCGCTTTTGCCTAGCGTGCAATCAAAAGAAGTTAAATCTAAATATTGCGGTGTAAAATCTAAAGAAGCTTTTTTAATGTTAACCCCATAAGGTGTTGCTCTGCTTTGGTATTGCATATTTTCAACAGTCATATTTCCGCTGGCATTAAAATCTTTATATTGTTCTTTTTCAATGGATGACATGCGTCCTTTCAACATTACATCAGCTGTTATAACACCATTCAACTTTTCATCTTTTTCCATAGGAATAATATCCTTCACGCTATTTAAATCAAGCTTTCCTTTTACAGTGCCATCAATATTTGCATCGCTTACTGGTGTGGTGATTAACATGCGCACATCTACTGGATTTCCAGCCATTTCGATATGGAATTTTTTAATGTTTGTGATGGTATTATCAGGCACACCATCTTTATTACTTACGCTTAAATCAATGTTAATGTTATCCACTTTTTTAGGAAGCGATGGATATTGAAACATCGCATTATCTACTTTTAAAGTTAAGCCAAAAGCTGGCATCATTTTGTCATTGTAAGTTCCTTTAGCATAACCATTGAAAGCCAGGTTGCCAGCGGTTTTTACATCGGCAAAATCTTTGGTATAAACACCTGGGATTAACGATAAAAATTCTTTAAAAGAAGCTTTTTTTGCTAAAAATTTAATGTCCATATCAATATCTTCTTTGGGCATGGCTACAAAACCATCTAAACCAAATACCAGCGCATTTAGCTTAAATTCATTTTCTTTGAAGGTGTATTTCGAAGCCTTCATATCCATTTCTAAATCGGCCCTAATTTCGGTATTTACATGCTTAAAATAGCGCACACCACCTTCAATTAAGTCAAGTGAAGCAATGGCAGTCATGGTATTCATCAAAAAATTATCCTGTGTAAAATCGCCTTCTAATTCATGATTCAAACCAATCATTTCAGCACGCATCTTGCCTTGTTGATCATCGTACAATAAATACCCATTATTAATTGCAAACTTCTTTAAACTCAACTGAAATTTACTTGGCTCTTCTGCAGTGCTTGTTGTATCAGCCGAAGGTTTGGTGATATCCCAATTGGCCTTGCCATCCTTTAAAACTAAAGCATGTATGCGAGGTGTATTTAAAATAATAGCTTGTATTTTTATGTGATCTCCTTTAATCACACTCATCAAATCCATTTTTAATTCAAGATTACCTAATGAAACGAGTGTATCTTTGTCAAATTCATTGATCCCAATCACACTTACTTTATCGATACTAAAAGTAAAGTTGGGAAAACTTTTAATGATGGTTAAATCAAAGGCACCAAAGTCAACTTTGGCATTCAAATTTTTATTTGCTTCTTCTTTAACAATAGCAATTAACTTGTCTTTAAATAAAAAAGGAGTTGCAATTAAACCTACAATTAAAACCAATAATACTATACCTATAATCTTAAATGCTTTTTTCATAATATGTGCTTTTGTGTTATTGCAAAGGTAGGATTCTTAATGTTAAGTTTTGCTCTGAAATGAGTGTTAATTTATTAAAAATAAACAAGATTTAGAAACATAAATCTTAGATAAAACAATAACTTAATGGATAAAAAAATATTGCCTTTACATGAACAAATACATTTATAGCATTACACTTTCAATTTAGTCCAATTGCAGCATGGCCTTAATTTACTAATACCAATTATACAAAAAATATAGTCCAATTTTTTTTAACGGCTTTTATACCAAACTAATTTCCGATTGGTATTATTTCTCAGGCTCTCTGCGATCAATATAGCTTCACAAAAAAAAGAGGCTACAAACTAGAAATACGAGATCAAAAAGTGGTACAAAAAAACTCGAATAACTTAATTGATGAAATCTATAAAGATCAGTACATTTTAAAATAGCTATCCATCTCGGCTGCAGGAATATCTTTGTATTCTCCTTCTAATTTAAAGGCAGCATCATCGGCACCATCTTGCGTTACTGTTTTGGCTGTAAAATTCATAGTAATTCCATAACGCTTAACGCGATATTGCATTAACATGCCATCAATTTCTTTATAGATATTAAACCAATTGATGTTTGGCGCTTTGATTGTTTTAGTATAAAATATTTCATAATTGATAAGCGTGCCTGTACTATCTTTTGTGCTACATTTTACTTTAAAACAATCATACCCAGCAATCTTTTTTGTTTCTGTGGTATGCTCCAGTTTAAGCGCTGGCTCAGCATCATTAATACTATCAATATCTGTTTTATCAAAATCTACTTTGTATTTCTTACCCAATAAATTTAATGTTTGCGTTATGGTTTTCTTATCAAAATCGGTCAATACAATTGTTTTAAGCGCACCCATCCCAGCAGAAATTTCACTGCATGTATTACTTTCATTGAATCGATAGGTAACAGTTTTAGGCATTAAATCCATACTCATGGTAATTTCAGATGGATTAGGATAGTCAATATCAAATTCGATAGTTCCACTTTTAATTTCCTTTGTGGTTAAATTTTTGCAACTGCTCAGACACAATACTAATATAAAAAATGCAGCAACACGATTGGCGATTTTAAATATGAATTTGAATTTTAAAGCCATAATTTTTTATACTGTTTTATACAAATGTATAATTTTTAAAATAAGATATTATCAAAAGCAAATAATTCAATTGCCATCCTTTTATTATTCCTTAAACTTAAAAGTAAAAATAACATTTAACGCTAATGAATATGATTCAATTTACTATTCTTTTGGCTATACCCAAAATAGATTACTAGACCAACGCATAGCCACAACGAAAAGCCTATCCAGTTTTTTAAACCTAGTTCACTCATCATATACAAACAACACATCATTCCTAAAACAGGTATCAACGAAAAGGAGTGCTTAAAACAGTAATAAGACATCAATAAGGCAATTAAAATAAAAATCCAATGGGGAATTTGATGCTTAAATACTTCCCATCCCGTGCGCATATATTTACTTTTATCAATAGTGCTACGGGTTAAAAAAGTTTGCAATTGATCCGTTTTTAAATCCTTAATTATAGCTTCAACTACATCACTTTCTTTGTATAATTCAGGATTAATGATGGCATCTTGCATTGCCGATTTTTGAAACTCAAATTTATCCTTTACATCAAGCGCAGCAATAATCTCCTCGCTTTCTTTTAAATGTTGTATCTTAAAAAAATTGATTGTATTTATTTTGTTAAACGATAAAGAAACAACAACACCAATTACAAACAAAACGGGTACAATGTATTTACTATTTACATAAGGTGTTTTAAATTTTCGCTCAGGCGGATTGGGATCTAACTGTAACTTTAAAACACCGGCGCATACTAACACAAACGCAAATAAAGTTCCAATACTACAAATATCAGCTACCGTGCTTAAATCCATAAATAAAGCGGGTACAGCCACTACAAAACCTGTTACAATAGTACTAAAACTTGGTGTTTTAAATTTAGGATGAATCTTGGCAAACTTTTTTGGCAATAATCCATCTTTACTCATGCTCATCCAAATACGCGGCTGCCCCATTTGAAACACCAACAATACGCTGGCCATAGCCACCACTGCACTCACCGAAATCAATCCAGATAATTTTGTTAAATGTAATTTTTCGAAAACAAAAGCCAATGGATCACCCACGTTCAATTCTTTATAACTCACCATACCTGTTAATACAAGTGCTACTGCAATGTACAGCACAGTACATATTATGATGGCATACATCATGCCTTTGGGCAAATCGCGTTGAGGATTTTTACACTCTTCGGCAGTGGTACTAATGGCATCAAATCCAATATAAGCAAAAAACACAGCAGAAACACCCTTTAAAATACCACTAATTCCATTAGGCGCAAAAGGATGCCAATTGCTAACGTCTACATAAAAAACTCCAACAAAAATAATCACTAAAACCACAGCCAACTTTATCAGTACCATAACATTACTGGCATTGCGTGTTTCTTTCATACCTCTATAAACTAAAGCAGTAATTAAAACAATAATAGCAATCGCAGGTATATCAAGCACAAGATGAAATGAACCAATCGTAGGAGCATTTAACCAAGCATTATATTTTGCAAGTAATGAACCTTCAAGTTGTGTCCCTGTAGCAAGCAGTTTTGAGGCTTCATCAAATCCATTTCGCGCGGTAAAATAATCCATAGTTGCCCATTCGGGAACATGTATTCCTGAGGTAATATTTAGTGCAGGAATTCGAATAGCTTCTAATAAAGAAACAAAATAATCGCTCCAAGAAATAGCCACCACTATGTTACCAATAGCATATTCCATAATTAATGCCCAGCCAATAATCCATGCAAACAATTCACCAAAAGCCACATAAGAATAGGTATAAGCACTACCGCTAACTGGCACCATTGAAGCAAATTCTGCGTATGCAAAAGCTGCAAATCCGCAAGCAATAGCAGTAAATAAAAATAACAAAATTACTGCCGGTCCACCATCAGCACTGGCTTTTCCAATGGTACTAAAAATTCCTGCTCCAATAATGGCTGCAATACCAAATGCCGTTAAATCTCTTACGCCTAAGTGCTTGGCCAATGAACCATGCCCATCGTTATTGTCATCTAAATTTTTTATTATTTGATGGACAGATTTTTTCCTGAATAATTGCTTAAAATTCATAAAAGCTCTTTATTTTAATATTGCTCACTCGCGTTCGGAAAATCTTTTTGCTTTACATCATTTACGTATGCACCAACTGCACCTTTTATATCATCAAACAAGTTCAAATAGCGTCTTAAAAAACGCGGGTTAAATCCTACATTCAAACCTAACATATCATGCAAAACTAAAACTTGGCCATCTACTCCCCCGCCTGCTCCAATACCAATAATCGGAATTGAAATTTCCTCTGCAGTTTTTAATGCTAGGGTGGCCGGTATTTTTTCTAATACAATGGCAAAACATCCTGCTTTCTCAAGCACATGAGCATCTTCAATTAATCTGTTTGCTTCTTCCTCTTCCTTTGCTCTTACATTGTAAGTTCCAAACTTGTATATCGATTGTGGCGTTAAGCCTAAATGCCCCATTACCGGAATACCAGCCGATAAGATACGTTTAATTGATTCTTCAATTTCCTTTCCACCTTCCATTTTTACTGCATGTGCGCCTGATTCTTTCATTACTCTAATTGCAGAAGTAAGCGCTTCTTTACTATTTCCTTGATAAGAACCAAAGGGTAAATCAACCACCACCAAAGCCCTGTCAACCCCTCTAATTACAGATGCAGCATGATAAATCATTTGATCTAAAGTAATAGGCAAAGTGGTCTCATGACCAGCCATTACATTACTTGCACTATCTCCTACCAATATTACATCAATGCCGGCTGCATCAATAATCCGCGCCATTGAATAATCGTAGGCGGTAAGCATGGCAATTTTTTCGCCTTTGCGCTTCATCTCTTGCAAGGTATTGGTGGTAACCTTTTTTACTTCTTTGTGAACTGACATACCGTAATTATAAATTTTATAAAACTTTGCTCAAACTTAAATAAATTATTTTGTTAAGCTATTAATTGTTGTTTCAATAGTTGCTGAAAATTCGTTAACTTGCTGATAGGTTCATCAAGCACAAACAATGCGCATATATTTTTTATATGTTTTGAAGTATTGGCCTGCATATACCATTTTTTTATACTTATTGTACAATTAAAACATCAAGTTAAATCCAAAAATAATATCACTTAAATGTGAAGATAAAATAGTGGCCTACCGAATATCAGTTAATAAACCCAATATTTTTTTGCGCCAACTGCAACTCATGAATTTTTGTTAATTTTTTCATTCGCATTTGTTTAATTGAATTTCTTTGCATTACATTTGTGCCATCAAAAGAAATTTTGATACTAGTTCTCTAAATATTAACCATGCATTCAGAAGCTGTTTCCCTTAAAAAGAAACTGCTGCCAACCGAGTTGAACACCACGGTGGTAAAAATAATGCGGGCACACTGCCAAAATAAGTTCAGTTTACCCTCTTTTATTTTACTTCTGCATGCAACAAAAAAAATGTTGTATGATACGTTATTATAATTTTCATTACGGTTGATCCCGTCTCACACCTTTTCAGTGATTCGCATAGGCCATTATTCACTGAATTTAATGCTAATTAGCTATTGATTTAGCTATGGCCAACTCAGTTTATTATCAACTTAATTTTTTAAAAATAATGAAAATTCCGAATTTTAAAATTGGCGATAAGGTGGTATGTATTAATGATGACTTCTCATTTGTGCACAAGGAATATGCATATACCGAATTTATGAAATTTCCTGAAATGATGAAGGTTTATACCATCAGAGACTTACCTCAGGAATCGTGTCATTTAGAAGAAATTGTAAATCCCAAACTAAGTTATTACAATTTAAATGAACCCGGGTTTTACAGGTGGCGCTTTGTGAAGCTTGATCATAAAACAGAAAAAGGCGCCGCGGTCAATAAAAATGATGCAGCAACAGCGCATAAGAAAACTAAACCAGTAATCAAAAAGAAACAATTACAAACTGTTGAAAAAAATTAATCAGTAATGAAGAAAAAACTAAATTCAACTCCTTTAAAACCCTCGACCAAGCCCATTGTTGAAATGGATATCAACATCGATAAATTCCCTTTAATAGAGGCGCAGGTAACTATCATTATTGAGTTAATGAGTTTCTGTGAGGGTGATGCCATTAGCATCCCACGTACTAGCTTTTTACTTACCGATGTAGGTTCGACTAAATGTAAATTGCTTCATGTAATGAACATTGCCCTAAGCCCGAATAAAACATGTTTGACGCTTGATAAAGCGCATACTTTTGTTCTAATTTTTAGTCCGCTGCCAAAAGGCTGCAAGCTTTTTGAACTTGTTATACAATCACCTGAAAAAGGCTTCAAATTATTGGCTAATTTTAAGAGAAATAAAGAAGACGTTTATAGGACATAACTGCATTATTCACATCAATTTTCAATTTATTAATACATAATCATTCATTTAATTATTCAATTACATCAGGAATCTTTTGCCTTAGCAAAGGTGCCAACCGAGAGCTTCAACTCCACGGTGGCAGTAAGATGTGGACATCAGGTCAAAATAAAATGTTGCCATGCCTACTTACTGATGTATTGATAAAATAATAACATTTAAAATCAATACATATGAAAACAAAAACATTTCAATTTACAAGTGAATCGGTATCAGACGGGCATCCCGATAAAGTAGCCGACCAAATTTCTGATGCCATATTGGATGCCTATTTAGCAAAGGACCCCAATGCTAAAGTGGCTTGCGAATGCTTAATTACAACAGGTCAGTTGGTAATTGCCGGAGAAGTTACCTCAAAAGTACATATAGATGCAATTGCTGTGGCAAGAGAGGTAATTAAAGAAATTGGTTACACCGATAGCTCCATAGGTTTTAGTGAATCTGATGCTGCCTACATCAATTTACTGCATGAACAAAGTCCTGAAATAAATAACAGTGTTACCGATGGTGGCGCTGGTGATCAAGGTATCATGTTTGGATATGCATGCAACGAAACAAGTGAACTTATGCCCTTACCGATAATGATTTCGCACCAACTGATGGAGAAACAGAAGGAAGTTAGAATGAGACCAGGCTCAATGCTTTTGCCTGATGCAAAATCACAAGTAACCATCAGGTACGAAAACTACTTACCTGTTGCTATAGAGAATATTGTACTATCAACTCAACACGTAAAACAAATCTCACAGGCAGAACTAACTACTTTCGTTATCAATGAAATTATCAATCCTGTGATTGAAAGCTATCGTTTAGCTGGCAATCCTGTTATTATGATTAATCCCTCAGGTAGCTTTACCATTGGTGGTCCACATGGCGATACAGGACTCACCGGACGTAAAATTATTGTTGATACCTATGGCGGCTCTTGCCCACATGGTGGTGGTGCTTTCAGCGGAAAAGATCCAAGTAAGGTCGACCGTTCAGCCGCTTACGCAGCAAGGTATGTAGCTAAACACATTGTTGCTGCAGGCTTGGCCGAGCGATGCACCATTCAGCTATCTTATGCAATTGGTAAAGCTGAACCTACCAGTTTATATGTTAATACGCATGATACAGGTATTATTGATGAATCACTAATAGAAGAAGCAATCAAAGCACTTTTTGATTTAACTCCAAATGGTATTATTCGCACATTAGGTTTAAAATCTCCAATATATAAACCTACAGCCGCTTTCGGACATTTTGGAAAAGCTCACTTGCCATGGGAAATCATTGATAAAAATATTCTTGAACAACTTACTGCACTAAAATAAAAATATAATATGAATGATTTAGAGCTAGAACAAGCATACTATAACACAAGGTATATTGTTGCCGATATTATTTTACGTGTTGACAAAACAAATGAACAACTTGATGATTTGCTGATTAAAAACAATTGTGAAACATACGCATTTATTACTGCCCATAATCCGCTCTCTCAATTAATGCCAGCGCATCAAAACAACATTCGGCATGAACAGCTCAGCGCCTTCATCAAAAAAAACAAGTTAATCTATTTCGAAGGATTCGGAGAGGGCACAGCTGGTTGGCCAAACGAAACATCTTTATTGATACTTGGCATACGCAAGGAAGAGGCAATTGCATGTGGAATTAAATTTAATCAAAAAGCCATTGTTTTTGGTCAATTGAAGGGTGTGGCATCGCTGATCATGATACAATAAGCATGTATTAAAATGACGCATTAGGAAGGTTGAAACGGTTTAAACAGTTAAAATAACAAAAGGCAAATTATCTTTTTTATGGCATCATCAAAGTAAACTTAACACCTGTGCTTTACAAACAACGATGAGTTGCAGCAAGTGGTTGGAGCAAATTCCAGCCATTTGCTGTTATTTTTTTAAGCCATTAATTGTTGTTTCAATGTTTGCCAAGCCTTGTTTTAATTGATCATTTGTTGGCCATCCAAAACCAATGCGCATGTATTTTTTATCCGTTTCAAACCAGTGGCCTGCACCTACTAAAGTTTTATGTTCCTTATATAATGTTTCATAAAACTGATTATAATTTATTTTCGGAATAATACGTGGATAGCATACAACACCGCCTTTGGGCTTTACCCATTCTAAATTTTTGCTTTGGCTCATCTGTTTTTCAAGCGTTGCAAAATTCTTTTTAATGTGCTTTAAAATTGGTGTAAAAAACTTGCTCTTATTTTGCAAATAATGTAATGCTACGTGTTCATCTAATAATGAATTACAAATAAATATTTGCTCCTTAGCAGCTAAAAATAATTCTAGCAAACGCTTGTTTTTACAAGCAATCCAACCCATTCTAATACCTGGCAATCCATAAGCTTTACTAACAGATGATACAGAAATAACGCGATCACTCAAGCTGGCTGCTAATGGTGGCGGAGTGTTAAAAGATAAATCGCGGTAGGTTTCATCAACCAATAAATAACTATTATGCTTACGGGCCAACTCAATTACTTCTAACAATTCTTCTTCAGATAGCGCGCTGCCCGTAGGATTATGTGGTGTAGTAATACTTATTAAAGTGGGTTTGCTTTTGGCCATTGTACTCAACTTGTACAAATCGAGTTGATATTGTTCCTCAAAATGCAAATCAATAAAGTTAATTTCGCACTCCAATAAACGTGGTGTTTCAATATTGGTGGCATAATTAGGGCGCTCCACTAATAACTGACTTTGCTTATTTAAAAGTGCTGTAGATACTATAAACAAACCAGCCGCAGCGCCAGGCACCAAAATAATGTGCTCCGGTTTCATGTTATAATCGGCAGCCAATAATTCGCGTAAAGCGGGCAAACCTTTGTGATCGCCATAACACAGCGGAATATCTTTAATATTAAATTTTAAGTCCTTAAAGTTGGTATCAGAAACAGAGCTTTCGGCAAGGTTGCATTCAATAGTACCATAGCCTAATTCCTCAGGCGATTCAGCCTCAATGGGCATTCTTTTGTATTTCATAAGTATAATTTATGTGGTAAAAACGCGTTTCAAAAAATAAAGATACTTATTAATTTTTTTGCGCCTTTTGTAACCAAAATTAAATTATTTTTTTACTTGGGCGTTCCCACTGCTTTTGCAGTGGTCGTGCTCATATCTTTGTGCCTTAATAATATAAATCATTAAAACCAAAGTAGCAAATTCTGGCCGGGCAAGTTACAACACTCAGTTGATAATGACGAGAGAGGGTAATCTACTTTGGCATTCTTTCTTATGATTGAATAGTACCTAGATACTATAAACTAGTTTTATAGATATTGTATTATATGAGCAAAGTCAAATGAAAGGATTTTTAATGGTCTATTCTAAAACTAATTATTATGACATTAAAGTATTCAGTCGGGCTTGATATTTCAAGCAAAAAAATTGATGCATCCATTTGCACTATTGACCAGGACCAATCAATTAAGTACAAATCATCTTGTTCCTTTAGTAATACCAGGACAGATTTTCTAAAATTATGTCATTGGATAAACAAATGGGCTGTTGACAAATCAATCCCAGTAGTAGTGTGCTTGGAAGCAACAGGAGTTTACCATGAAAATTGCGCATATTATTTATCAGATAATTCATTTCAATTATCGATTGTGCTTCCTAATAAAGCTAAAAAATATCTGCAATCACTTGGGTTAAAGAGTAAAAACGACAAGATAGATGCTAAAGGGTTGGCTCGTATGGGAGCTGAACAAAAACTATCTCTGTGGACTAGACCAGCTGATGTCTATGTAAAATTGAGATCATTAACTAGGCAGTATCAGTCTATTCAAGAAACAATAACAGCTGAAAAAAACAAACTGCATGCAGAAGAATTATCAGCAATCTCAAGCAAAGAAGTTATAAAGCAGATTAGGAGCTTAATACGCTTTTTAGAAAACCAAAAAATCGAGATAGAGCAAGCAATATCAAGTTGTGTAAAATCAGATAAAGAAATGAAATTAAAAATCGATAATATTTGCCAAGTAAGGGGATTGTCAATACTATCAGTAGCCACAGTAATTGCAGAAACCAATGGATTTGATTTGTTCAATAATTACAAGCAGGTAGTGAGTTATGCAGGCTACGATGTGGTAGAAAATCAATCAGGAACGCACCACGGTAAAACTAAAATATCTAAAAAAGGAAATTCAAGAATTAGACGAATTTTGCATATGCCATCGCTAACCGCTATTGGTTCCGAGGGAACAAATTTTAAGCAACTTTACCTGAGAGTATATGAAAGAACTGGCATTAAAATGAAAGGAATTGTAGCTGTTCAAAAAAAACTTCTACTTACGATTTATTATCTATGGAAAAAGAATGTTCCGTATGAAATAAATATCCTAAAGGAGGAACTGGTGTCTCCCTCTCCCAACACAATGTTGGTGTAAAAAGAATAGCCATATCAAAGATATGGCTAAACAAGGTGAACATCCAGTAAGTTATCACAGTATGTTCCCTCTCCCAATACAAAGGTAAAAAAAATAAAATAAAATTTGTTTTTTAAGATAGTACCT
>CAIKXD010000174.1 GCA_903831265.1 uncultured Bacteroidota bacterium | reverse complement strand
TTTCTTTGTTTACTTCAATAGATAAAATTTTAATGGGTGTTTTATACACTTGCCCCATATAAGTGGTGTTAGTTTCCATTTCAAATGGGATATTTCTTCCTTCCACATTTTTAAAATTACTGAACAAAATAGCGTATTCTTGTTCGCTACCGTCTTCATTCTTTTGTTTGGCAGTTTGTTTCACTAAATAGTTGGTGGCTTTGTCAATAAAAAAATACATCATATCGCCCTTTTCAGCAATTAATTTTAACTTATATGCCATTTCACCATCAACATCTTCCTCACCTTCATAACTTACCTTGCTCCCCTTTTTTGCGTAATCAATTAATTCGCCATCTAAATCTGCTTCTATTTTCATTTCTTTAACATCATCTTCAGGCATTGCTTCAACGGTTTCTCTACCAGTAAACGGATTAATTACCCAACCTTCTTTACCATTAAATACTTGCAAAGAAGTTTTACCTTGCAACAGCGTTTCTTCTCTCAACATGCTTGGTCTTTTTCTATATAAGGTCTGGTTAATTATCATACCACCTGTTTCTATTGTAAGGGTCACTTTCTCGGTTTTTACACCTTTAATTTTATCCATCCCTCCAGATGCAGTAACATATTTAGCAATAATTTCATCAGCTGTTTGTGCAACATTTGTAAATGCCGTTAGGCACAAAAAAGCAATACTTAATATAATGTAATTTTTTCTCATAATTGATATAGTTAAAAAAGTTTCAAGCGAAAGTAGTAAAATTAATTTGATAGATTTTCTTTGCTCGCGTTTTATGAGATCTCTAAATTACGTTTAAGTCAAAATGGTTCTTTTTAAACTCAATTTTTTATACTCAAACAATCCACAATACATCGTTAACAATATTTTTTTTCACAGGCTACTTTCTATATTTAAAAATCAAACTTTGTATAATTATTTAAAATAAGTTTATCATGGCAACATTTGAGGTTACAGGCGGCACTCGTCTTAAAGGTGAAATTATTCCGCAAGGCGCAAAAAATGAAGCATTACAAATTTTATGTGCTGTATTACTAACCCCCGAAAAGGTGGTAATTGCTAATGTACCCGATATTGTAGATGTCAATAAACTAATTGATTTACTTAAAGCCCTAGGCGTAAAAGTCGAAAAAAGTGGTCATGAAGAATACACCTTTCAAGCCGATGAAGTTAATGTTGACTACCTTAACAGTCCCGAATTTAAAAAGAAAGGAGCCGCATTACGTGGCTCTATTATGATTGTTGGTCCTTTGCTCAGTCGTTTTGGAAAAGGCTATATTCCACGTCCCGGTGGCGATAAAATAGGACGCAGAAGATTAGATACGCACTTTATTGGTTTTCAAAATTTGGGAGCTAAGTTTGAATATGATGAAAATGACAGCTTTTATAGAGTAGAAGCAAGCAACTTACAGGGCTGTTATATGCTTTTAGATGAAGCCTCTGTTACAGGTACAGCAAATATTGTGATGGCTGCTGTAATGGCTAAAGGCACCACTACTATTTACAATGCAGCTTGTGAACCTTACATTCAGCAATTATGTAAAATGCTGAATCGTATGGGTGCTAAAATAAGCGGTATTGGAAGCAATTTATTAGTGATTGATGGTGTTGAATATTTGGGCGGAACCACACACAGAATGTTGCCAGATATGATTGAAATAGGCAGTTTTATTGGACTTGCTGCTATGACGCAATCAGAAATAACCATCAAAAATGTAGCGTATAAAGAACTTGGTGTTATTCCTGATGTGTTTAGAAAACTCGGTATAAAAATGGAATTGCGTGGCGATGATTTATTTATTCCTTCGCAAGATTCTTATGAAATAGACACATTTATTGATGGATCTATTATGACCCTGGCAGATGCTATTTGGCCAGGCTTTACCCCCGATTTATTAAGTATCGCACTCGTAGTAGCAACCCAAGCCAAAGGAAGTGTTTTAATACATCAAAAAATGTTTGAAAGCCGCTTGTTCTTTGTAGATAAATTGATTGATATGGGGGCGCAAATCATCCTCTGCGATCCACACAGAGCAACAGTTATAGGTTTAAATCACCATCATGCTTTAAAAGGTATATCAATGACTTCACCCGACATTAGGGCTGGTGTAGCTTTGCTAATAGCTGCCATGAGTGCCGAAGGTAAAAGTATAATCGACAACATCGAACAAATAGATCGTGGCTATCAAAGAATTGATGAACGTTTGAATGCCATTGGTGCAAAAATAAAAAGGGTAGATTAATTTATTCTTCGGGTTTTTCTTCTTCCTTTTCTGATTCCTGCAATGCGTTCCAACCTTGAGCTGTAAGCGGATATAAAGCACCCGACTTGGTAATTAAATTACAACCTTGCGCTTGCTCTGTAATATGCCCAATTACCGTAAAGTTTGGATTCCCTTTAATTTTATCAAAGTCTTTTAAGTCTATGGTGAAAAGTAATTCATAATCCTCTCCCCCATTTAATGCACAAACGGTAGGGTCTAAATTAAATTCTCTGGCAGTGTTATAAGTAGTTGGATCAATAGGAATTTTTTCTTCATACAAATTACAACCCTTTACTGAAGCAGTGCATATATGCAGCATTTCAGACGAAAGTCCATCAGATACATCAATCATGGAAGTAGGAAGTACTTCAAGTTTTTTCAACAACTCATTAATATCCGTTCTAGCTTCAGGCTTTAACTGCCTTTCTAAAATATAATCATGGCCCTCTAAATCGGGCTGCACTTGTTTGTTTGAGCTTAAATAAACATCCTTTTCGCGTTCTAATAATTGCAAACCAACATAAGCTGCACCCAAATCACCGCTTACTACAATCAAATCATTTTCTCTTGCTCCATCTCTGTAAACAAGCTCATTTTCTATAGCTTCTCCAATTGCTGTTACACTAATTATTAGGCCCGATGTTGAAGAGGTAGTATCGCCACCAACAACATCTACATTACATTTTTCGCAAGCCAAATAAATTCCCTGATATAATTCATCAACAGCTTCTAAAGAAAAACGGTTGCTTAGTGCTATCGAAACCGTAATTTGACGTGGCATTGCATTCATAGCAGCCAAATCAGAAATATTAACCATCACTGCCTTGTAGCCCAAATGTTTTAAAGGAACGTATGACAAATCAAAATGCACCCCCTCTACCAACATATCTGTAGTAACAACACATTTTTTATTGGCCTCAAAACTAAGCACAGCGGCATCATCCCCAACACCTTTGAGTGTACTATTTTGTTTGAGAATGATATTTTTGGTGAGAAAATTTATAAGTCCAAACTCGCCTAGTCTTTCTAACTCTGTTCGTGGAGTGCTGTTGTCTTGCATAAAATAATTTAATTAAAATGCAAAGCTATTAAATATAGTAAGTTTATTTGACTAATGCCTTTATTTTTTCTGTGCACTCAAAACCAAATAGCTTAAAAAGCATAGCATAACCAGCAGTTGTTGCAGCACTGGTATTAGGCTTAAAACCCTTCGGTAAGTTATACTTAAACGCTTTAATTGCCAGGGGTGGGTTGTGCTTATACAACACGCGAATAGCATCAAACAAAGCTTGATAAAAAGGCTGCATTTTTTCTATTGTATTTATGGATGCAAGATGTTTTACAATTGCTATTCTTAAATTTAAATAGCGCTCCATATTTTCGCCCGCATTTTGTTGTGATATAGCACCTTCCGCTCTGTCTCTTATAATTGTAAATGGCTGATCATCATGCAATACAACAGCTCCTTTACACATCATATTAAACATTAATGCATATTCCTGACTACTCTTGAGCATTACATCAAAACCACCAACATTTTTTACAGATGTAGTTTTAAACAAATTAGCACTAGTAATACCCAATTGTGTATAAAGCAAGGCCAACCAATAATCATGATGTTTTACTTGGTACAACTTTTTACTTCCGTCAAGCGCCTGCCTATAGTAGTCTCCAGCAATAATATCTGGAAAATTATTTTCATTGATTAGTTTAATTTGATGTGCAATTTTTTCTGGCGCTAATAAATCATCGGCATCTAAAAATTGAACATAATCGCCTTTAACTTCTTGCAAGCCCCTGTTTCTAGCATATGGAGCACCTTTTTGAGATTCTTCCACCAAGGTTATTATCAAACGCTGTTCGCTGGCAAATCGCGTTAAAACTGAAAGCGTATTATCTGTAGAATTATTATTTACACAAATAATTTGTAAATCTTTATGTGTTTGGTTTAATAGCGATTGCAGGCATTGTTCAACATACTTCTCCACATTGTAACAAGGAATAACTACCGAAATCAACATCTTAAAATTTATTGAAACGAAATCAATAATTGATTTTTTTCGACAGCATTGCCCTTTATAGCATGTATTTTCTTGATCACTCCTTCTGTTGGTGATTTTATAATATTCTCCATTTTCATAGCCTCCAGCACCAATAGCGAATCGCCTTTAACTATCGTATCTCCTTCGTTTATTAATACACTTAATACCAATCCAGGCATTGGCGCTTTTAACTCTAACACTTTTTTGGCTGCCAAATTGTCCATCCCTAAGCTTTTTAATAAGGCATCAAATTGGTCACTCAGTTTAATAGAACTCAATTTGCCATTCAATTTTAAGTCAACTTGCTTGGCTATTTTATCAACTTTTAATATTTCAATATTATAAGATTTTCCATCTTTCAATATATGCCAATTGTTATCTGACGACTTTACGCGATCAATTTCAAATGGTTGATTATTGATACTTCCTTGTTGATATTCCTTATCATCAAAAATAATATCAAAAACTTGGTTGCTTAAGCTTGCTTTAATCATAATAAAATAAAATAAATTAAACAACAACTGGTAGATTAATGGCTTCAACTGCTTTTATTTCTTTTACGGCTCTTTTTACAGTTTCTTCAACACCCGCTTTCATGGTCATCATACTCATATTACAAGTGCTACAACTTCCATGTAATTTTACACGAGCCACAAAATCATCTGTAACCTCAACCAGCGAAACATCACCACCATCAGCTTCTAAAAATGGTCTTATCTGTTTTAAAGCTTCCTCTATTCTTTGATATAAGTCGTTGTTCAACATTGTGTTTTATGATAATTGATTGCGAAATTAAGAATTTAATTTAATGATAAAATATTAATTGATTGAATCCAAAGAATTAATGCCTAAAACAGTGACGCAAAATAAATTCTTTCAAAATGATAGTAACAAATATTCAAAACAAATTACAATTAACCCATTTTGTAAAATTTGGAGTTTAAGATAACAATAGAAACCCGCCAATCTTAAGAGTTTATACTAAATTGTCAGTATTAAATTAATGGTATAAGTTTTGAGCAAAAATAATTCCAAAAGCAATTGCACTACAATTTTAAAAATTCACCAAAAAAAATGACACCTATGGAAAATTTTATGGTAGAAATTAGTTTACCCGAAATACAAGATGAGGAGTTTTTTAACTTGATACCCTCACACCGTATGCTTATTAATGATATGATTGAAAAGGGCATCATTCAGCATTATACTATCAATGCAGCGCGCACTAAAGGTTGGATTTTATTTAATTGTAAAAACAAAAATGAAGTCATGGTTGCTTTGCTAAAAATGCCAATTTTTGATCTTATAAAATTCAAAATACATGATATTATGATTGCCGATGGCGAACTTTATCGCCTCCCAAAAATGAACCTGAATTAATAATTACTTCTTCCTGCAAATCATCAAACCATCGCGTAAAGGCACAAGCAATGCCTCTACACGATTATCTTGAGCCAGTTTTTTATTAAAGGCTAACATATTTACAGTATCAACATCATTGCTTGCGTTCACATCTACTACTTTTCCGCTCCAAAGCACATTATCCGAAATAATATAGCCACCTGAGCTTACTTTGTCAAATACCAAATCATAGTAGTTCGCATAGTTTTTTTTATCCGCATCAATAAAAACAAGATCAAAAACGGCTTTTAAATTTGGGATCACTTGCATCGCATCACCATTAATATAATTCAATTGCGAAGCTTTATCCGACTGCGCAAAATATTGATTAACACGTGGCGCTAATTCTTCATTTACATCAATGGTAATTAATTTACCACCTGCAACCAAACCTTCGGCCAAGCAAAGCGCTGCATAGCCTGTAAATGTGCCAATTTCTAAAATATATTTCGGCCTAATCATTTTGCTTATCATAGCCAAAAATCGTCCTTGCAAATGTCCAGATAACATGCGTGGCATTAAAACTTCTAGATGCGTTTCTCTGTTTATTTTTTGCAACAAAGCGCTCTCTTGCTCACTATGCAATTCACAATATTTTTCTATGTCGGCATTTACTATTTCCATGCTATTCAAAAGTTAATGAATTCATACGTTTTTCTTCAAAAACTTCGTTAGCAATATTAAACAACTGTTTAGCAGTAGTTTTTTCAATTTCTCCATAAATAGAATTCAATGTATCTACCTTGTTAAACATGAGTAAACTCTTACCTAGCGCTAACATTACGCTGCTATTGTTTTCTTGTGCCAAGGCAATATTACCACACAATTGCTGCTTTGCTCTATGCAATTGCATGGCGCTAATGGGTGTTTCTCTTAACTTTTTTAGCTCTTTATAAACCAAGGCTGTTGTTTTTTGTAAATATTTTTTATCAGTTCCTAAATACACTGCAAACAAGCCAGTATCGCTATAGGCTACATAATTTGAATCTAAATTATAGGCAAAACCGTATTTTTCACGAATATTCAAATTTAAACGGCTGTTCATACCAGGCCCGCCTAATAAATTATTGAGCAATACCATAGCTGTTCTTTTTTTAGATGCTGATGATGGCGCAATACTGCCAATAATACAGTGCGATTGATTAGAATTTACTTTATTAACTATTTGAAATGTTTTGTTCAATTCAGGTGCTTTTCTAATCGATGGATTTCCTTTGGTGATGTAATGTGCAAAATGCTTTTCCATCATTTTTTTTACATATTCTTTTTTGTAGTTACCTGCAATACTAAATACCATATTTTTAATTAAATAATGGCGTTTAATAAAATCTACAATGTGCTTTTGCTTAAAGCTTTTTACACTTTCTACTGTACCTAAAATATTATTGCCTAAAGGATGTTTGTTAAACAAATGCATTTCAAAATCATCGTAAATTTGCTCAGCTGGTGTGTCTTTATATGAGTGTATTTCATCTATAATAACATCCTTTTCTTTTTCTATTTCCTTGGCGGGAAAGGTAGAATTAAAGGTAATATCCGCTATTAGCTCCACAGCACGCTCTAAATATTGTTTTTGAAAAGAGGCGTAAATGCAGGTTTCTTCTTTGGCTGTATAGGCATTAAGTTCACCACCAACGCTATCAATTCTGCTCAGTATATGATAAAACCTGCGCTTGCTTGTTCCTTTAAATAAAGTGTGTTCAATATAATGCGCTAAACCCTGCTCTGTATGCTTTTCTTCTCTTGTGCCTGCATTTAAAATAATACCACAGTGCGCTGCCTCGCCTGATACTTGCTTGTATATTACACGTAAACCATTGGGCAATTCAAAAATCTCAAATTCATTCATAAAGTATTTTCCTTACTGTTTTATAGGTATTAAGTCTGCAATATCTGCTTCTATCGATTGATTTACTGATTCTGTAATACGCCCTATTTCGATCCCTTTTTGAAGGATAATAAAAACAGGAGTGCTGTTTATACTGTAATTGTTTTCAAATCCTTGTGGAGATCGTTTATCTCTATCCAAAAAGCATAAAGTACTACGCTGCCTGCTAATGCCTGCCAAATCCATTACCCTGTAAAACTGTGGCAGTAAATTCTGGCTCTTTTCACACCAAGTACCCGCAAATACTACAAATTGAATATCTTTTGGCATCCCCTTTATCGCTTCTATAGCTGATAGATTTCCTTGGTAATTAAAATAACCATCTTTATACCATCTATTACCTAAACCTCGCTCAAGTATGCGCACATCACTAATACCTACAATTACATTCTGCTCAGTATTTACAGAGGTTTGAGCAGTAACAAAATTAGATAGCAGTGTTATAATAAATATTAATCTGTAAAGCATATAAATTAAAATCTTTGTATAAAAGTACACAGCAAATCAACATCTGCCAATTTTTATTGTTCCTATTGGTAATTAATGATAAAAAAGGCTGTTAAATTTAGTTAAGCAAACGCAGTAATTACAAGGCTTACCTAACTTTGATTAAGTTTAATAGATAATTTAAAAACTTAGTGAGTAGTAAAAAAATAGTCTTAGCAATTATCGTCATTCTTCTTGCCATTGGAGGCCTCATTGCTTTTCAATTGTACTGGATTAAAAGTGCCGTTCAAATAAAACAAGAAAGATTCGATGCTTCTGTTAGTGAAGCGCTTCATAAGGTAGCTTATAACCTAGAAAAGAAAGCAGTGGCTGCTAAAGTAACACGTAGGTTAAATATGCATCGCCAATCAGAACGAGATGACCATATGCCTGAAAATAAAATTTCTTTCAAGAAAAGAAAAAACGATTATAAAGATATGCGTTTAAATGTCTTTGAAGAAATTATTACAGATAGTGGTGGTGTGCAAACAAAAAGACAAAGTACTAAAACCTATAAAAGCAATGCCCTAAATCACCCCGATTTTAAAATTAATGTCGACTTAAAAAAGAGAGAACCTTTCTCGGTTAACCAAAAGGAAGGAGGAAACAAAAGTCTAAATTGGTTTTTAAATCAAGAAGATATGATGAATGATATTTTTGATGAGCTAGTAAGTATAAATATATATAACGATTATAGTAATAAAATTGATACGGTAGCGCTCGACAGCATGGTAAAAAGTGAACTTAAACAAAATGGCATAGATACCAAATACGAGTATGGCATTCTTAACCAAAATCAAAATGCCTTTGTTTTTCCTGTAAAAGCACAATTAATCCCCGTTTTATTAAAATCGCCTTATCGAATAAGTCTCACGGCCCAAAACATTTTTATCAATCCTAGGTATTTAAGTTTACATTTTCCCTCACAGCAGAACTATATTTTACGTAACCTTTGGTATATGCTCATTGGTTCGGCATTTTTAATTTTATTAATTATTTGGATGTTTTCATACACTATTGCCACTATATTCAAACAAAAGAAGCTCTCTGAAATCAAAAACGATTTCATAAATAATATGACGCACGAGTTTAAAACACCTATTTCAACAATTTCTCTAGCTTGCGAAGTGCTTGGCGATACAACTGTAGAAAAAAGTCCCCAAAAATTAAGCAATTACGTAAAAGTGATAAAAGATGAAAATAAAAGATTGGGGCTTTTAGTAGAAAATGTGCTACAAACCGCCGTTTTAGACAAAGGTGAACTTAAATTAAAGTTAAAGGAGCTTGATATACACGAAATTATTGAAGATGTGCTTAACAATAGCTATGTGCAGATAGAAAACAAGAAAGCTGAAATAGAAATCGAATTCGATGCGTTGGAATCTGCAATAAGTGCCGATAAGGTGCATTTATCTAACATCATTTACAATTTGTTAGACAACGCCTTAAAGTATTCAACTGAAAACCCTAAAATCACAATTTTTACTAAAAGCGATAATAAAGGAGTGTATATAAGCGTTAAAGATAACGGAATGGGTATCAATAAAGAAAACCAAAAAAGAATATTTGACAAATTGTACAGGGTGCCAACAGGCAATATTCACAATGTAAAAGGATTTGGATTAGGGTTAAGTTATGTTAAAGCAATTATAGAAAAGCATGGTGGCAGCATTTTTGTAGAGAGTGTACTTGGTGCAGGAAGTACCTTTACCTGTTTCTTCCCATACAAGCAAATAGAAAACTAATATTTAAAAATAAAGATTTATGACAAAAGAATTCAAACCAAGAGTGTTATTAGTTGAAGATGATCCTAATTTAGGAAACTTATTATTGGAGTATTTACAAGCCAAGGAATACGATACTACACTTGCCACCAACGGAAAAGAAGGCCTTACACAATTTAAAAACAATGTGTTTGACGTTTGTATTTTTGATGTAATGATGCCAATTATGGATGGCTTTACTTTGGCCCGCGAAGTAAGAAAATTAGATGCCGAAACACCTATCGTTTTTCTTACTGCAAAATCAATGAAAGAAGACACTATTGAAGGTTTTAATGCTGGTGGAGATGATTATTTAACCAAGCCATTTAGTATGGAAGAATTACTGTTGCGCTTAAAAGCCATTTTGCGCAGAACAAAAAATCAAACCCTTACAAATAGCGATCAAAACAACTTTGAAGTGGGTAATTATAAGTTCGATTTTAACTTGCAAAAATTAGAAGTTGGAGGAAAGGCTCAAAAACTTACTACACGTGAAGCAGAACTTTTAAAATTGCTTTGTATCAATGTAAATGATGTATTAGACAGAACATTTGCCTTAAAATCTATATGGCATGATGATAATTACTTTAACGGCCGCAGCATGGATGTATACATTGCCAAATTGCGTAAATACCTCAGAGAAGATCCAAATTTAGAAATTGTAAACGTGCATGGCAAAGGGTTTAAGCTTTTAGTAAAAAATACGCTTTAATATAAGTTTCAATAAAATGAAAGCCTGAATAAATTCAATTATTCAGGCTTTTTTTGTTGTTAGTCATATCGCATTTATTCATCTTATACCAATGTGATTTATAAATTATGCCAATAATTCAAAATCTTACATTGGTAAATGCCGATAGGAAAAAAGTTTGGGACAAATGCCATGAAACAAATTTGGGCCATTACTTATTTCACATCGGTATTAACTTCATTGAGAGCACTTTCCAGCATTGCGCCCATTGTTGGCTCAAAACAATCATTGCGAGGGCAGAGACCCAAGCACCACGAAACACTTTCACTATAAATTTTCTTTCCCGAAAGATCACCAATACAAAAACCTATTAGTTTAAATTGATGTTTACTTTACATTACCAACACCATAATTTGCATTAAGCCAAACGCATAAGCAATCATTTTCAAGGTTTTGTATTTTTGAATCAATGTAATTATAGGGAAAAATATATACCGATATTTCAATTATACCAAATTCAAATATGTTTTAGGCCCAAGATTTAATTATTAAAATTTTTGAGATTGAGGCTACATAGTCTTAGTAAGCAGCTACGCTCAAAATAGACAAAGAAAATATCATGAATTTTATATTAAACTTTATCCTTCTTTTGTATTACTATTTGAACTTTTTAAGAACTGATGCAAATTTAACCAAACAAAAACGGGGCTTCTGAAATTCAGAAGCCCCGTTTTAAAATAAACTAATTAAGCTTAGTGCAATACAACTTTTCTGTTGATTGTACCTTGATCTGTAATCAATTGAACAAAGTAAACACCTTTTGCTGCAGCGCTTAAATCAATAGCATTTTTGTATTGACCAGCGTATTGACCTATTGCATCTGTGTAAACCAATTGACCATTCATGTTCACTACTCTTACGGTTAAAGTTTGAGTTTTTGAACCATTGAAAGCCACATTAATTACATCTGATGTTGGGTTAGGATACAATTCTAAAGTAGTTCCATCAGCTAAAGATTCGATACCTGTACCAACTATTACTACTGTTTGTGTAATAGTTTCAATACCACAACCGTTTCCAACAGTTAAAGTAACAGTAAATGTTCCATCACCTGTATAAGTATGTGAAGGACTGTCGGCATTAGACCAAGGACTTCCATCTCCAAAATCCCAATTACTTGTTAAATAATCTTGAGATGTATTTGTAAATTGAGTAAATCCTCCTAATGAAGGGTTAGAGGTAAAGCTTGGCGTTGGATCTGGATTTACTAAAACAGGCACATTAGCAGAAACTGCTGTGCATCCACCTGCTGAAGTATAAGTTACACTATAAATACCTGTAGAACCAACAAGTATTGAATTGGTAGTTTCTCCATTACTCCATGTATTTCCGATTGCTTCGCTACTCAATAATTGAACTGTTTCGCCTTCGCAGATTATGGTTGAACCACCTACAATAATGTATGGTGTTGTTCCTGCACCAACAGTAGTTACAGTGGCCAATGATGTAGCTGAACATCCAGTAATTGTATCAAGAACAGTAACAGTAATAGTTTCTGCCGTTGCAACAGTAATAGTTTGGTTAGTTGAACCTGTACTCCATGTATTGTTATTAGCACTGCTTGAAGTTAAGTCAACAGTAGCACCATTACATAAAGATAAAGAACCATTAGCAGTAACTGTAGGCACTGGAACTGAATTTACAGTAACAGCTATTATATTAGATACACCTATACAACCATTCACATCTGTTACAGTTGTTGAATAGTTTCCACTAGCAATAACTGAAATTGTTTGAGCAGTTAGTGAATTAGTCCAAACATTTCCTGTAGATTCAGAAGATGTTAAATCAACTGTATCACCTAAACAGAATGTTGTTGCACCATTGGCAGTAATTGTAACTATTGGATTAGTATTAACAGTTACTACCTCTGCAGTTGAAACTGCTGTACATCCATTAACATCAGTAGTTGTTACAGCATAAGAACCAGAAGTTGTTACAATCAAATCTTGCGCTGTATTACCATTGCCCCAATTGTAGGCATCTGCTTGAGATGAAGACAAAGTCACTGTATCACCATCACAGAATGTAGTTACACCACTAGCTGTTACTGTTGGAGTTGCAGGAGCAGGGAAAATTCCAACTGTTATTGCACTTGTTACCGCAGTACAACCTGCAGCACTTGAAACTGTAGCAAAATAATCGCCTGCTGCAGTAGCTGTAATAATTGGAGTTGTTGTTACTCCATCATTCCATAAGTAGCTATCACCACCACTTGCTGTAATATCAACTGAACCTGATCCACACACTGTGGTAGGACCATTAGCTTGAATTTGAGCAACCGGAGTAGCGTTGATAGTAACCACTTCAATTGAAGATTGAGCTGTACATCCAAGAGCATCAGTAATTACTACTGAATAATCGTAAGTACCCACTGCTGATACTTGAACTGTATCATTAAATTCAAAGGTTGGCGACCAAGTGATATCACCTGTCCAAACAATAGATAATGTAACAGTATCACCTTCACAAACTGTTGAACCACTTGATGCAATGACAGGAGTTGGAGGTGCAGATGTAGTAACAGTAATTACATTACTTGTTGCAGAACATCCATTACCATCAGTAATTATTGAAGAATAATCACCTGTTGCACCAACTGTAATCGTTTGTGTAGTTGCTGTATTTGACCAAACATTACCATTAGCAACACTACTACTTAAATCAACTGTTGCGCCAGAACATAAAGTTGTAGCACCACTTGCTGTAATTACAGGGGCTGCCAATGGAGTAGTAACAGTTAAAGTAAAGTTTCCAACAGCACCAAGGTAACCCTGTACTAAAATATAATACATTGTTCCTGCGGCGCCTGTCCAACTATATTCAGATTGAGTACCACAGAAGTCATCGTTACCACCAACACAAATTAAGTTTGTACAATCACCTGAAAATACGTTTAGTTTACTATCGTATCCTGTGCCTGTACACAAACTAGCGGTAATTAATCCACCATTACCTATTACTGTATACCACACACCTGGAGCACTAATTGTAGTTCCACATGTTGCCACTCCAACCTCTGCAGCTGCAAAAGCAGTACTAGAACTTATTGGAGTATTACAAACAACTGCAATAGCACCAGTACAATCATCATTCACTGGCGGAGGAGGAATATCATAAATACACAATGTAAAGCTTGTAGTAGCTGGTATACCTAAATCTGCGTCATAAATACGCACATAATAAGTATTACCGATTGTTAAACCAGTCATAATTCCTGATTCTGTTGTTCCAGCACCAAAATTGTCATCAATACATTGTAAAGAATTTCCAGAACAAGCGTCAAACAATTCAATAACAGGATCAAAAGAAGCTGAACCAGCCACTTCAATAACTCCTGTTGTATTGGTAGCCACAAAAGAATACCAAACATCATCATTGGCAGTAGTTCCAGGTGCACAAGCTTGCAAAGACTGTGTAGCGTTATCAACAGTTCCAGTAACAGGATTACATGTTGTATTCCATACAGCTGGAAGCGCACCAGCACATTCATCATTAGCTGCAACCACTAAAGGCACACAGTTTAATGAAGCTACATAATTATTGCTCGTTCCGCAAGGGAAGCCGTTGAAAGCATTTGGAGCAATAAATGTCCACCATGTACCAGCAGCTAAATTATCAATTGAAAACGTATTACCACAAAGACCAGTGGTTGTATTCAAATTAAAGAATTGAGGAGCTGCACAACCTTGTGAAGCATCAACAAAGCCAATTACCATAGGAAATTCAGCATCAACTGTCCAAGTAACTGTGCTTGGTTGAGTTAAAGTAAAGGTAAACCAATCTGTATCCCTTGTTCCACCGTCTGCCCATGAAGTACCACAAATAGTATCACCACATTCAATTGGGGTATAAAAAGGTGTAGTAAGCATATTACAGCCACCATTTACATCGGTACCGCAAACTTCACCTTCTTGAATAGCATTTGCAGGGCAAATAGTATTGCCACAAGGCGTTAAGAAAGTAGATGAAGGGCTAAATCCGAATGGAGTTGAACCACAATCTGTTTGAATTTGAAATTCGTACTGTGTATTAGCCGTTAAACCTGCAATTGCTAAGAAGTTAGTTGGAGCAGCCACAACAGTTGGTGTTACCCATGTTAAGGCAGTTCCGGGATCCGCTACTGGTTTATATCGTACAAGATAATTGACTGCACCCGTGATGTTGTTCCAGTTTAATTGAGCATCAGTAGGTGTTAAGTTAGTAACAGTTAAACCACCTGGATAAGCACAGAATGGTGCTGGCAAAACATTAAATAAATAATCTTCAGTTTCACCATAGGTTGTATTGCCACAAGGATCAACAGCACCTGTAAAAGTAATTCTAACACGCAATCTGCTTGAGCCTAAGTTAGCTGTAACAGGTACATCAATATTAGCAGTGTATGGTCCAGTTCCTGGAGTTCCAACAACAGTTGCAGTTTCATTTGGGTCAGAAAAATCACCGTCTTGATTCCAATCAATCCAAATACCGCACTGGTCACCAGCGTAGTTTGGAGGACCATTAGAGATTGTTATAGGATACGTCAAACCTTGGTAAACATCGGTAGAAATAGTTGTATAATCAGTATAACCACCAGTAGTACATGCACTCGGATTATTTATCGTTCCTACAACAACATTACTTATAAATTCGTCACAGAATGTAGATGTTGGGTTACAATATACAATTGAAGTTCCTGTAACAAAACTTTGCTCGGTACAACCTGTTGCTGCACCATTTGCATTTACAGGAACAACGCTCCAATAGTATGTTGCTCCAAAAGATAATAATCCAGGACTATAACTAGTACCTGCTTGATTAGCACTTACTAATGGAGGAGTTGGAGTAGTTCCAAAATAAACATCATAACCAGTTGGAGGAGCACCAGCACCTGCCGACCAAGTTAAAATTGGATTTGGATTAACACCAACACTTAAATCAACTGGTTGAATATTTGCAGCACAGTTTGGAGCTAATAAAGAAGAAATACAACCAACTGTTGCATCCCATCCAGCAGGAGTGCCAGAAACGTCAGATGCCCAAACAAATGTTAATGCACCAGTAACGTCAGTTGATGTTACTATACCTGGGCTAGTTGTACCATACCAAGAATTGGCAGGAGCAGTTGCAGGATTGAAACCTGCGGCCAAGCCTGAAGGAATTAAAGGAGAAGCGGTATTAGGTCCGTTATAGATTAACAAGCCATCAAAGCCACTTTCAGTAGCAAAAGAGTTAAATACCACCTGTACTAAACTATTTGGTGCATCAGGGTAAATTGTTTTAGTAAATGCCTCGTTATTTTGGTAAGCGGCACCTGAACCTCCTGAATCATAAAATACAGCACTACAAGTTGTTTCATCATTATTATTGTTCATAATGATAATACTTCCAGGATCAACCACACAAATATCGAATGTTGTTGTAGCAGGCGTTCCTATTTCATAATCAAATACTCTTACATAATAAGTATTTCCAATGGTTAAACCAGTAACTGTAGCAGTTTCTGTTCCGCCAGCTAGTGTTCCATCTGTACAAGCTAAACTGTTTCCAGCGCAAGCATCAAAAACTTGAACAACTGCATCAAATGAAGTTGAACCTGCAACAATAACTTGAGCTGTAGTATTAACCGCAACAAAAGAGAACCAAACATCATCATTGGCAGTGCTGCCCGCAGCGCAACCAGGTAAAGATTGCGTTGAGTTGTCAATATTTGCTGACGTTGGGTTGCAATTTACATCTTGAACCAATGAAATAGCACCTGAACACTCATCATTTGCTGCAACAGCTAATGGTACACATGATAATGTACCAACATATTTTGTTTTACCAGAAGTACAATTGTAAGCATCGTCAAATGTAGCATTTGCTACAAATAACCACCATGTACCTGCAGCTAAATTTTGAACAGAAACTGCGCCTGTACACTCGCCTGTGTTTTGTGCAAGGTTAAAGAAAACCGGTGCAGCACAGCCTGCTGAAGGATCAACATAGCCAATTAGCGCTGGAAAATCTGCATCAACACTCCAAGTAACAGTACTTGGTTGTGTTAATGTAAAAGTATACCAGTCAGTATCGCGTGTTACAGCTGTTGAGTATGCGTTTCCACAAACTGTTTCGCCACAAGCAATTGGGTCGTAAACAGGCGTTGGCATATTGCAACCACCATTCAAGTCAGCTCCACAAATTTCTGCCTCAGCAATAGCACCTACAGGACAAACTGTAAGACCGCATGAAGTTTGAAATGTATAACTAAATGTAAATCCACTAATATCACCACCACCACAATCAACTGAAACTTGTGCTTCATATAATGTGTTTGGCAATAAACCAGCAAAGCTATAATTTGAGGTAGCTGTTGCAGTTGGCGTTGCCCATGTTGGCACTGTTGGCAAATCTGCTACAGCTTTCCAACGTATTTCATAACCAACAGCTGTTGCACCATCAGCCCAATCAATATCAGCACTTGTTGTTGTAATATTACTAAAAGCGATACCCGTTGCAAAAGAACAAGTTGGAGCAGCTTGAACATCAATGGTGTAATCTTCAATTTCACCATACGCAGTTATCCCACAAGGATCTACAAGACCAGTATAGGTTAACCTAACTCTCATTCTTGTTAATCCTAATGGACTGCCAACAGGAGGATTGATAATTGAAGTGTAAGGACCTGGGCTAGGATTTCCTAATACAGTCATTGCCTCATTGATATCATAAAAATCTCCATCTTGATTCCAGTCAACCCATATACCTAACTGGTTGTCTGCATAAAAATCAGGAGCTAAACCATTTATAACTGTTATTGGATGATCTGTTCCAATTGTCATTGGAATAACTATTGAAGTATAATCTACATAACCACCTGCAGTTCCACCAGTTGGATTGGTAACACCTGCGACTTGCACATCAGAAATATACTCATCAAATGGCACAGCAGTGATACTTGCATCACAATAACATTGTGTTGGTGGATTACTTGTAACCATTACAAAATCTGAAGGAACACTAGAAGCACCACAAGTTACTAAACATCTGTAATAAGTAGTTACTGTTTGATTTGAAGTGTAAGAAGCATTGGTAGCGCCAAAAATTGGTGTCCAATTTGTACCATCGGGTGAAGTTTGCCACTGGTATGATTGACCTGAACCAGTAGATTGTCCTTGAAGTGTTAACACTAAATTATCAGCATTACATACAGGATTTAAATTTGCAATTGTAACTCCAGCGGTTGGAGGATCAATACAAGGAAAACCACCAGTAATATCGAAATACATATTAGGTCTTTGAGCAATAGGAGCTCCAAAACTTAAAAGAGTTGAATTTGCACAAACACCAGCAGCATCAGCACGATAATAAATAGAAGAGTTGAAGGTTGTAGTTGTTTGGTTAACAATAGCATTAGTTATGTAGCTTGCGTTATTAAAACAAGTTTCAATAATAATGTTACTTACACCATCCCAATTAAAAGGGGTTGAAAATGTATGAACATTTACTCCAGTAACCTCAGTATAACTGGGTGCAGTAAAAACAGAAACTAAACCTGTTTGCCAAGTTGTTAAATCAGCAACTGCAGTAGTTCCAATTTTTATTTCAAAATTGGTTAAAGGCGTTCCCGATGGAGTAACTACATCAAAGCCAACAGAATTAATGTTTCCGGTAGCAGCCCCTGCCGCTTGTAATTCTGCCGCAGTAACTAAAAATTGATGTTGAGCACCCCAATAATAGTTTCCGTATGGAGCAGGGTAGCCAAAAGTTGTATTTTGAACTGTTCCCGTGCCAACTTGGTAGGTTTGTGCCCACAAAGTATTGCACATCAAAGCAAACAGTGCTATAAAGGCACCTAGCTTTGAAAGTAATTTGTACTTGTTTATCATAATTGATTATTTGTTTGAGTTATTATTAATATTCATTTGCTTTTCTATTGCAGCAATTTGTTTGTCAATATCGTATTGAGAAGCACCTTTTGCTTTTAAATCAGCCGTAATTTTAGCTTTCTTAATTTCCCAATCTTTTTGAACAGTATTTGCTTTTACATCATTTTTTGATGATGTGCTTTGCACAGCATTAACGGGTGCTTTTGCAGAGGTTGATTGCATATGAGAAGAGGTTTTTGTGTTTTTTGCATTTTCTTTAGCTAAAGATTGCTTTTTCGACTCAAGGGCTTGTTCTTCTTTTCTTTTCTGCTCCAATGCTGCTCTTTTTATTGAAGCATCATCTTGTTTTGCAACACCAGGTTGTTGATTGCTCAATGAAACTTTTGGCTGCGCTGTTGGAACTTGTTTTTTCTCGGGCTCTGTGGTGTTAGCTTGCTTGTTTTGAGCAAATAAACTTACACCTGAAAGCCAAAAAATGAGAGCCATTGACAACATGGCCATCTTTCTGAATTTGATTGGTTTGTTTAACATAGTTATTTATTTGATTTTGGGTTTAAATGAATTAGATTTAATAGCGCAAGTTAGGTACAAAATTAGTTTTAACAAATATTTTTTTTATTTTCCGAAACAATTATTGGCATTCTGCGTTTATGGCCTTCAGTTTAAAATCATGCTAAATAACTTATTTTCAGCTTTTTAATTTGTTAAAGCAAGGGTTGAAAAAAAATAAAAAAAATCTACACCACGCTTAAAATTTAGCAATTTAAAATTTCAGAATTAATTTTCTAAATTCGCAGCCTTTAAAACGCATTTCAAAATGCTTTGCTTTAATAAAAGTTTATTAAATTTATATTATGACCTATAAAAAAATTAATACGTTAACAGGATGGGCTGTTTTTCTAATTGCAGCATTTGTTTACCTTTCAACCATTGAACCTACGGCTAGTTTTTGGGACTGTGGTGAGTATATTTCTACCGCATTTAAATTAGAAGTTGGGCATCCACCAGGTGCTCCTTTATTTAACTTAATAGGTAGATTTTTTACTTTGTTTTCTGATGAGCATGGAGCTGCAAGAATGATTAATGCGATGAATGGTATTTGTAGCGCATTTACTATACTTTTCCTATTTTGGACGATTACTGCATTTGCTAAAAAAATAGCCATCAAGTCGGGAGAGTTAAACAACACTAAAATACTTACCATATTGGGTAGTGGAATCGTAGGAAGCTTAGCATACACATTTTCAGATTCTTTTTGGTTTTCTGCAGTTGAAGGTGAGGTTTATGCCATGTCCTCTTTCTTTACAGCAATTGTGTTTTGGGCCATTTTAAAGTGGGAAGAAGTTGCTGATGAGCCACATTCTTTGCGTTGGATTATTTTAATTGCATTTTTAATGGGCTTGTCTATTGGTGTCCATTTGTTAAACTTACTTGCAATACCAGCCATTGTATTTGTTTATTACTTTAAACGCTACAAAATTACGCGCAATGGATTTATTTTAGCTTCCGTTATTTCTGTTCTTACTCTGGGAATTGTGCAAGCCGGAATTATACCAGGTATTGTAAGCTGGGCTGCCAAGTTTGAATTGTTTTTCGTAAACAGTTTAGGACTACCATTTAATTCAGGAACAATATTTTACTTTATCCTTGTTGTATCGGCATCTATTTGGGGATTATGGTATACCAACAAAAAGAATAAAGCGGCTTTAAATACAGGAATTTTGGCCATTACAATGTTATTAATTGGCTATTCGTCATTCTTTACATTAGTTATTCGTTCTCAAGCAAACCCGCCAATGGATGAAAACAATCCAGAAAATGCAATTAACCTATTATCTTATTTAAATAGAGAGCAATATGGCGATTGGCCAATACTCTATGGTCAATATTATAATGCTCCTTTAGATCCTGCACAACCATACAAAGATGGAAATCCAACTTACACTAAAGATAATAAAGTTGGAAAATATGTAATTACACAAGATAAAAAAAACAGTATTCCAAATTACGACAAGCGTTTTTGCACACTTTTCCCAAGAATGCATAGCGATCAAAGAAATCATGTAAGTGGATACCGCGAGTGGGCTGACATACAAGGTACACCAATTACAACAACTGATCAAAATGGTGAAGCTAAAACATTGATGAAACCAACTTTTGGCGAAAATTTGACCTTCTTTTTTAGATATCAAATCGGACACATGTATGCGCGATATTTTATGTGGAATTTTGTTGGTCGTCAAAACGATATACAAGGGCATGGAGGTGTGTTAAAAGGAAATTGGCTAAGTGGTGTCGCTCCAATTGATGCAGCTAGATTAGGTCCACAAGAAAACTTACCTTCTAGTATGACTACCAATAAAGGATATAATCGCTTTTATTTTTTACCCCTTATTTTAGGTTTAATTGGGTTATTCTTCCATTTCAAAAGCGACAAGTTAGATGGGTTTATCGTATTTCTTCTATTTGTATTAACTGGTGTAGCAATTATTGTATACTTGAATAACACACCTTACCAGCCGCGCGAAAGGGATTATGGTTATGTAGGTTCATTCTATGCATTTGCTATTTGGATAGGATTAGGTGTTTATGGGATTGCCGACTTATTATCTAAAAAAGTTGCTGCCAATATGGCCACAATTATTGCAATAATTATAGGATTGTTTTCTGCACCTGTGTTGATGGCAAAAGAAGGTTGGGACGATCATGACAGGAGCGATAGATATACAGCACGAGACTTTGCTGCTAATTACTTGAACTCATGCGCACCAAACGCAATATTATTTACCAATGGTGATAATGACACATTCCCGTTATGGTATGCACAAGAAGTGGAAGGCATAAGAACTGATGTACGTGTAGTAAATTTGAGTCTTTCAAATACAGATTGGTATATTGAACAAATGAGGAGAAAGGCTTATGATTCTGATCCAATTCCACTAACATTAAAGGAAGAGCAATATCGTCAGGGAACAAGAGATTATGTACCCGTGTATTACAACCCAAATATCATTAAAGATAGCACCAAATACTACAGCATTAAGCAATTAATGGAGTTTGTAGCGAGTGAGGAGCCTCAAGCAAAAATTCAAACACAAAGTGGAATGGAGTTGAGTTATTTACCTACCGATAAAGTTAAAATTATGGTTGACAGTGCAACTGTTGTAAATAATGGCACTATTCCAAAAGGAATGGAAGGTCAAATTTTAAAAGAGATGCAATGGAAAATTAACAAGCAATATATCATGAAAAATGACCTTATGATAATGGATATTATTGCAACTAACAATTGGAAAAGACCAATTTATTTTTCTGTAACTGTTGGTGATGATGCATACATGAATCTAGAACCATATTTTCAGTTGGAAGGTCTTGCATACCGTTTAGTTCCTATGCGTATGCAAACCAATGACGGACAAACTGGTAAAGCAAATACAAGCATTATGTACAACAACATGATGAATAAATTTAAGTGGGGCGGCATGAGCACCGAAGGTGTATATATGGATGAAAACAATCTTCGTATGACCATGAACCTTAGAAACAATTTTGCACGCTTAGCTGATGCTTTGTTAGCCGAAGGAAAAACAGAAGAGGCCAAAAAAGCTTTAGCTTTGTGCATGAAAGAAATGCCTAGAAAAAATATTCCTTACAATTATTTTATGCTTCCTATTGCAGAGGTATACTATAAACTAGGTATGAGTAATGAAGCGAATCAACTGATAAAAGATATTGCCAATATTTATGAAGAAGATTTAAAATATTATTTCCGTTTTAAAGGAAAATTGGCCGAAAACATTGATTCTGAAAAGCAACAAGCGATGGCCGTAATGCAGAGGATTGGGCAAGTGGCTCGCATGAATAAACAAGAAACACTTGCTAAAGATTTGGATGAACGGTTCAAAAAATTATCTGCAGGTTTTTCTGAAGGAATGTAAAATAAAAAAGGGAAGTAACTTACTTCCCTTTTTTATTTTAAACAATTAGAAAGTTTGTATTAGTTTTTCTTACTGCTGATATATATAACCGCTTTTTCAACAAAAAAATCCTCCCTGAAATAATGTTTGATTGGATATATTTTATAACTTTTTTTTGTAGCGCCTAATTCCTCTTTTAAGTCACCTCCCTTGAGCAGTAGCCACCCATTAGGTTTCTGATGAAAATGATTTTTGCTTATTAATTCCTTGGTCCAATTAATTATCTCTAATGCAGGTGCCACTGCCCTGCTCACTACAAAGTCATAGTGTTTGTTTAATTGCTCGGCTCGCGTATGAATGGCCTCCACATTATTCAGCTCTAGCTCCTCAGCAACGGCCTTTACCACTTGAATTTTTTTTCCGATACTATCTACCAAGGTGAATTTGCATTCTGGAAACAAAATAGCTAGTTGTATACCGGGAAAGCCTCCGCCAGTGCCTACATCTAATATATCAGTATTGGGTTTAAAATCAATTACCTTTGCAATAGCAAGACTGTGTAAGACGTGCCTCTCGTAAAGTTCTTCAATATCCTTTCTTGAAATAACGTTGATTTTTTCGTTCCAATTTCGGTAAACCGAATCCAGTTTAGCAAACTGCGCTATTTGCTTTGGGCTAAGTGCATTAAAATACTGATGTATAATTTCCAATTTTCTTTGAATTAATTCACCACAATGATAACTATTTCAAAATTATTCTTGCTAAAGTCATTTGAACATTCAACTATTTCAACTTACATTTGTTGTCTATAAAATGCTTTTCGATACTTAAATAAAACTCATAAATAATGCATAAAGATCAGTTTGTAAATCGTCACAATGGCCCGCGTCAACATGAAATTGATGCCATGTTAAAAACAATTAATGCAACTTCTGTAGATGAGTTGATCGACCAAACAGTACCCGCTGGTATTCGTCTTAAAAAGCCATTGAATATTGCACCTGCTATGAGTGAATATCAATATCATAAACACTTAAAAAGTCTTGCAAATAAAAATAAAGTTTGTAAATCTTATATTGGATTAGGTTATTATAACACCATAATTCCTGCAGTAATACAAAGAAACATCTTGGAGAATCCGGGTTGGTATACCGCCTACACTCCTTATCAAGCCGAAATTGCTCAAGGTCGTTTAGAAGCAATATTAAACTTCCAAACCATGGTGATGGATTTAACAGGAATGGAAATTGCCAATGCTTCTTTACTTGACGAAGGGACTGCTGCCGCAGAGGCCATGACTATGTTATTTCACAATAGAAGCAGAGAGGCAAGTAAAAGAAATGCTAATAAATTTTTTGTAGATCAAAACTGTTTCGCCCAAACTACAGATGTGCTAAAAACAAGAGCAGTGCCTGTAGGAATTGAGCTGGTAATAGGTGATTATAAAACAGCTAAGTTAGATGATACCTACTTCGGATTGTTAATTCAGTATCCTGCAAAAGATGGTGCAATTAATAATTACAAAGCTTTTGTAGATGATGTAAAAAATAATGAAATTGGGGTGGTGGTTGCTACCGACTTGCTTAGTTTAGCTTTATTGACTCCTCCGGGCTTTTGGGGTGCCGATATAGTAGTAGGAAACTCTCAACGTTTTGGGGTGCCCATGGGATTTGGCGGACCTCATGCTGCATTTTTTGCTTGTCGCGAAGAGTTTAAAAGAGTTATTCCTGGTAGAATTATTGGTGTATCAATTGACGCTTCAGGAAACCCAGCATTGCGCATGGCTTTGCAAACGCGCGAACAACATATTAGAAGAGACAAAGCAACCTCTAACATTTGCACTGCTCAAGCGCTGCTTGCTATAATGGCTAGCATGTATGCTGTATATCACGGTCCGCATGGCATTAAAGGTATTGCAGAGCAAGTTCATTTATCTGCTGTAGCAGCCTCAGAAGAATTATCAAAAATGGGCTTCAAAATAGTTAATCCTTTATTTTTTGATACCATTTGTGTTCAACTTCCAAACGGATTAAAAATAGATAGTTTAAAGCAATTAGCCGAAAATGCTCATATTAATTTGAATTATATTGATAACGAAACATTGACACTTGCTTTTGATCAAACAGTTGATGAAGATGATATAAAGGCATTACTAAATTTATTTGCAGAGTCTCTTGAAAAAAGTTATGTAAAAGATGTTCAAATAGGCAATTCTAAAAATCTTATTGAAACGTCTGAATTGGCAAGAAAAACACCCATTTTAACGCATCCAATTTTTAGTATGTATCATTCAGAAAGCGAAATGATGCGTTACATCAAACGTTTAGAAAATAAGGATTTGTCTCTTACACATTCTATGATTTCTTTAGGTTCATGTACTATGAAATTGAATGCAGCATCTGAATTATATCCCATCACTTGGCCCGAATTTGCCAATATGCATCCCTTTGCCCCTAGCAATCAAACTATAGGATACAAAGAAATAATTGACCAATTAGAAAAAGATTTATGTGAAATTACAGGTTTTGCGGCCATGAGCTTTCAACCCAATTCAGGTGCACAAGGTGAATATGCAGGCTTAATGGTAATCAGAGCTTATCATGAGTCGCGAGGAGATCACCACCGTAATGTATCATTAATTCCTTCGTCTGCACACGGCACCAATCCCGCTTCTGCGGCTATGTGCGGAATGAAAATTGTTGTTGTAAAGTGTGACGAAAAAGGAAATATAGATGTCGCTGATTTAAAAGAAAAAGCTGAAAAACACAAAAATGAACTATCATGTTTAATGGTAACTTATCCGTCTACACATGGTGTTTATGAAGAAAGCATCAAAGAAATTACAGATATTATTCATCAAAATGGTGGTCAAGTATACATGGATGGTGCAAATATGAATGCTCAAGTTGGATTAACAAGTCCAGGAAATATTGGAGCCGATGTTTGCCACTTAAATTTACATAAAACATTTGCTATTCCGCACGGTGGTGGTGGCCCAGGCATGGGTCCAATTGGAGTTGCCCCACAATTGGTGCCTTTCTTACCAGGTCATGCCCTTGTAAAAACAGGTGGTGAAAAAGCAATACATGCTGTATCTGCTGCCCCTTGGGGTAGTGCGCTTATTCTGTTAATTTCATACGGCTACATTAAAATGCTTGGAGCGGATGGTGTAACTGATGCCACTAAAATTGCTATCTTAAATGCTAACTATATTAAGGAAAAGTTAAAGAACTCCTTTCCAACGTTATACAGCGGAAGCAATGGAAGATGTGCGCATGAAATGATTTTAGATTGCCGCGAATTTAAACGCACCGCTCATATTGAAGTAGGAGATATTGCAAAAAGATTGATGGATTACGGTTTTCATGCACCAACTGTTTCTTTTCCTGTGCCCGATACAATTATGGTTGAGCCAACCGAAAGTGAATCAAAGGTTGAATTAGATAAGTTTTGTGATGCCATGATTGAAATCAGAAAAGAAATTGATGAAGTTATAAATGGTATTGCAGATAAGGATGATAACGTATTAAAAAACGCTCCACATACTGCAAAGTCGGTGATCAATGGCTCTTGGAAACATGCCTACTCACGAGAAAAAGCAGTATATCCTTTAAATTGGATAAAAGAAGCCAAGTTTTGGCCAAGCGTATCAAGGGTTGACAATGCCTATGGCGACAGAAATTTAATTTGTGCATGCCCTCCTATCGAAAGCTATGAAAATCAAGTTGTTGAGGCTTAAGTTAAAAATATATTACATTAATATTAAACTTTTTTCTTAATTTGCGGTCAATTTTAATAAAAACATTAAATAAATAAAAATGAAAAAAAACTACTCTATTGCGCTGATCTCTGCAAGTATCTTGTTGGGTTCTGCGTTTTTAACCAAAGTTGATGCTGCCAATGATAACATTGGTAAACAAATCAAAAAAAACAATAGTATTATACAAGCCACAGGAGCAATTTCACAAGAAACGAGCTCAAATCGTGCTGTAATATGGACTAACGACCTTTCGGTTCCTGCAGATTGGACTATTTCGAACAGCTCAGGAAATGCTGACAATTGGGTAATTGGTACAGGTGTCCCTGCGGGTACTTTTCCAATTGCAGGAATTGCTTCTACGTCTGCTGCAAATGGTTTTGCTCTTTTTGATTCAGACTTATTATGTTCTGGAAATCAAAATGCTCATTTAACCACTGCCCAATCAATTGACTGCTCTGGACATCCAGGCGTTATTTTAAAATTTGAGGAAAACTACAGAAATTATTTCGATTCCACATTTGTAGAAGTATCAACCAATGGTACATCTTGGACTAAATTTCAGGTTAATTCAAATTTCGCAACTAATCAATCTACTACAAATCCTCAAGTGGTAAGCCTAAACATCACTTCTGTTGCTGGTAATCAAGCTACAGTTTGGATTAGATTTACTTTTTACAGTACTACTGCTGCTTTTGGTACTAATGGTGGTTGTGCTTACGCTTGGATGGTTGATGATATAAGCCTTGAAGACGCACCTGACTTTGATTTGCAAATTGGAAATACCTTTAGCACAGAATATTCTCGTGTGCCTTTAGAACAAGTTCAACCTTTTTCTTTTTCAGGTTATGTTTCTAACCAAGGTGGAGCAAGCCAAAGTGATGCTGCATTGAAAGCAACAGTGAGTGCTCCTTTATTTTCAGATTCAAGTGCAGTAGTAACTTTAAATCCTGGTCAATCTGATTCTTTGTTTATTGTTAATACGTTTACACCAAATGCAATTGGTCCATTAAATGTTACAATTACAGCAAAATCTGGTCAAATTGATGCAAATCCTGGTGATAACAGCAAAACATTTACTGTAAATGTAACAGATTCAATTTATGCAAGAGACAATGGCATATATACTGGTAACGGTCTTTATAATGGTTTAACAGGAACAGACGGAAACGCCTATGTGATTGGTAATCTTTTTGAAATTCAAACTGATGCTTTTGCTACATCAGTATCTTTTGCAATGCAAGGCACAACAGATGCAGGTACAATTGCAAGTGTAAAAATTTATGACTTCAGTGGTACTGATCCAGTAGAAATTGGTTCTTCAGCTGATTACACAATCCAAGCTTCACAAATTAATACTACAGGAAGCGCTGCTGCTCCTAATCTTAACCCTAAATTTGTTACTATTAAGTTAACAAGTCCTGTTCAATTAACTTCTGCAACTAAATTTTACGTTGCTGCTGTTTCTTATGTAGGCGGTTTGCCATTAGTTTTAGCAAGTGGTACTGATTTTGAAGATGGCTTAGGTGCATTTTTGTATGATACAGATGCTGCTACACCAGAATGGTTTTTGTTAGGTGGAACTCCAATGGTTAGATTAAATGTACACAATACAGTTGGTGTTGAAGAGCTTGATGCGCAAAACATTACACTTGTTCAAAATCAACCAAATCCATTTAATACTCAAACTACAATTCAATACACGTTAACTGAAGCTTCAAACGTTAACTTTACTGTTACTGATTTAGCTGGACGTATTGTTAGAGTTATCGAGAATCAAAATTTAAGTGCTGGAAATCATAATATAGTGCTTAACGCTGCAGATTTTGCTGCTGGTGCTTATAATTATACTTTAACTAGCAATGGTAAAAGTGTAACAAAGAAAATGTTTGTTACAAAGTAAAATTAACTTAATAAATTAATAAGAAAACCCACCTATTTGGTGGGTTTTCTTATTTTTGCACAATCCATTAACATACTATGCCTAGATTCCTATTTGCGCTATACATTATTTTAACATGTAATTATAGTATTGCTTATTGCAATCATCTTTCTCTTTTATCAGAAAACGATACACTCAATAAACAATATTTTGACAGTCTGTCCTACAAAACCTATGCATCGCCTGGAGGTGGATTTGTTTCTGGGAACAATGCCTATTTAGACCGATCTAAGGCACAGGAATTTAATGCAGGTAATGTTTGCAACATATATGCTGTGATGATACATTTTGGGTATAAGTCTTTTAACTCATTAAACGATTCTTCTTATGTAGGAGTTAATTTCTACCATATTGACAATTTAGGCCGAAATAGCATTGTAAGCAATGCAGTACCCTGCCCCGGAACAGTTTTTTATAAAGACTCTATTAAAGTTAGCGACATAGACACGTTAAACGGCAATCTTTTGCTTTATAATAGCCCCATATTTACTGATAGTTATTTTGCCATTGGAATTGATTTTGACCAACTAAATGCTTTAGATACAATTGCGTTATACACCAATAAAGATGGCGATAGTGGCACTAGAGAGCAATCGTGGGAACAAGATGCCTCTGGAAATTGGTACACACTAAAATATAATTGGCCATTAAATGTGGATTATGCCATTTTTCCAATTGTAAATACCTCTGTTGGTATAGCATTAATTGCAAACAAAAAACCTTCATTAATTTTATCACCCAACCCAACTTCAATTGGAGAAGTGGACATTAATATCTCAAAATCATTAGTAAAAAGCATTAATGTTTATAACAGTAATTTACAATTAATTAATTCTAAAATTATAGCTAAAGATAATTTTAACTTAACAGTTGAACTAGAAACACAAAGCCAGGGCATATATTTTGTTGAAGTTAAAACTAGCAACAATATATACTTTGAAAAGTTAATCGTTGAATAATGGTTTGGGCATTTATTAAATATTATAGGTTAATTTGATTATATATCCTACTAGTGAATCTGAGTAATTTGGGGAATATTTTCGCAAAATGACTTAATTTAATCAACCCCTGACCAATTTCGAATAATTATGATCATCGTAACTTATTGATTAAGTAGGCTTTAAGACTTATTAACTAAAAAGTGGACTTTTCAACAAATTTAATGTGCATAATTTTGGTCAAAACAAAAATTGTTTTTACATTTGCACCCCTCTTTTTGAGGAAGCAAAACATTTAAACATAGAAAAAAGTGGATAGTTTAAGTTACAAAACCGTTTCTGCCAATAGGGCAACAGTAAATAAGCAATGGATATTAATAGACGCTGAAAATGAAGTTTTAGGTCGTTTATCATCAAAAGTTGCTAAGATATTACGTGGCAAAAATAAGCCAGAATATACTCCACACGTTGATTGTGGCGATAACGTAATCATCATCAATGCTGAAAAAGTAAAACTTACCGGAAATAAATTAACCGATAAGCAATATGTAAGATATACCGGTTACCCGGGAGGTCAAAGATTTGCAACACCTGAAGAGGTTTTAGCAAAACATCCTACCAGAGTAATCACAAAAGCTGTGCATGGCATGATTCCTAAAACTAAATTAGGGAGTGCTTTAGAGCGTAATCTTTTTGTTTATGCAGGGACTGAGCATCCGCACGAAGCTCAAAAGCCAACATTGGTTAAACTTAATACTATTAAATAAGCAAAATGGAAGTAACAAATACCATTGGTAGAAGAAAAACTGCTGTAGCACGTGTTTATGTGCAATCTGGAAGCGGTGTAATCACTGTTAACAATAAAGACTATAAAGAATACTTTAAAACTGGACCTCTTCAGTCAAAAGTAGTTCAACCATTTGCTGCTTGTAATATTTCGGGCAACTATGATGTTAAAGTTAATGTTGATGGAGGAGGAATTACAGGACAAGCAGAGGCTGCGAGACTAGCTATTTCAAGAGCTTTAGTTGAAATTAATGCTGAGCATCGTTTAACTTTAAAACCATTGGGTTTACTTACACGTAACCCTAAAATGGTTGAACGTAAAAAGCCTGGTCAAAAGAAAGCTCGTAAGAGATTCCAGTTCAGTAAGCGTTAATCTTATTTACAATTATTTTATAATCAAGAAATTTAAATTAACTCATGTCAAGAGCAAATTATAACGATCTTTTAGAAGCTGGTGTTCATTTTGGTCACCTTACCCGCAAGTGGAATCCTGCTATGGCTCCATACATATTTATGGAAAAAAATGGTATTCATATCATTGACCTTAATAAAACAGTAGCTAAATTAGATGAGGCTTGCGAGGCTTTAAAGCAAATTGCTAAGTCGGGTAAAAAAATCATGTTTGTGGCTACAAAAAAGCAAGCTAAAGATGTGGTTGCTAATACAGTTAAAAACATTAACATGCCTTATGTTACTGAGAGATGGCCTGGTGGTATGTTAACTAACTTTGCTACGATTCGTAAAGCCATTAAAAAAATGGGTACCATCGATAGAATGGCAACTGACGGAACATGGGAAAATATCAACAAAAAAGAGCGCTTGTTGATTTCTAGAGAAAGAGAAAAATTAGAAAAAACTTTAGGTTCTGTTTCTGATTTATCTAGACTTCCTGCTGCATTGTTTATTGTTGACATCAGCAAAGAACATATTGCGGTGGCAGAAGCTCGCAGACTAAACATTCCTACATTTGCTATTGTAGATACCAACTCTAATCCAAACATTGTTGATTACGCTATTCCTGCAAATGATGATGCAGCAAAATCGGTTCAGGTAATTATGGAATCTGTTGTTAAAGCAATTCAAGAAGGTCTTTCAGAAAGAAAAGTAGATAAAGACAAGGATGATGAAAGTGCTGATAAAGATCAAGCTGAATTAACGGCTGTTGCTGAAACAGTTGCTAGCGAAGATGGAGAACGTAAAGGAAAAAGAACAAGAAAGTCATAATTTAATATACTCTAACTAACATGTCATCAACTACTGTGAATATTACTGCAGCCGATGTAAATAAATTACGCACACAAACAGGTGCCGGAATGATGGATTGCAAAAAAGCTTTAACTGAAGCTGAAGGCGATTTTGAAAAAGCTGTTGATATCCTTAGAAAAAAAGGACAGAAAGTTGCCGCAAACCGTGGCGACCGTGAAGCTAAAGAAGGATACGTAATTGCTAAACTATCTGACGATAAGAAATTTGGTGCTATTATTTCTTTGAATTGCGAAACTGATTTTGTTGCTATAAATGCTGATTTTACATCTTTTGCAAACAAAATTAGTGATATAGCTATGGCGAACAAACCGGAAAATATCGATGCGCTTAACGCATTAACTATTGATGGAAGATCAATTGCTGAAAATATTACTGATTACGTAGGTAAAATAGGTGAAAAGATTGAATTAGGAAAATACGAATTTGTTGCCGCTGAATGTGTAACAGTTTACAATCATCCTGGAAATAGAGTAGCTACTATAGTTGGTTTTAACAAAACTGCTGATGAGCAAGTGATGCGTGATGTGGCTATGCAAGCAGCAGCGATGGCTCCAGTAGCCTTAGATAAAGACCAAGTAGATGCCTCAATTTTAGAGCGTGAAATTGAAATTGGTAAAGAACAAGCAAGAGCTGAAGGCAAACCAGAAGAAATGCTTGAAAAAATTGCCTTGGGTAAGTTAAACAAGTTCTATAAAGAAAACACATTGTTAAATCAAGACTTTATAAAAGACAATAAAAAAACTGTTGCCCAATACATGAACGATAGTGAAAAAGGCCTCACTTCTACTGGTTTTAAAAGAGTAGCCTTAGGTTAATTAATATTACAAAACAAAAAAAGAGAGAATTAATTCTCTCTTTTTTTTTGAACTTTTTTATACCATATAATTATGCATTACAAAAGAGTACTACTGAAATTAAGTGGAGAAGCCCTGATGGGAGACAAGCAATTTGGAATAGATAATGAGCGATTAGAACAATATGCCCGCGATATTAAGCAAGTGGTTGATAAAGGATTAGAAGTAGCTATAGTTATTGGTGGCGGTAACATATTTAGAGGTATACAAGCCGAAGAAGGCGGAATGGACCGTGTGCAGGGAGATTATATGGGCATGTTAGCCACAGTAATTAATAGCATGGCCTTACAAAGTGCTTTAGAAAGATTGGGTGTAAGTACACGTTTACAAAGTGCCATAAAAATGGAGGCTATTTGTGAAGCTTTTATTAGAAGAAGAGCCGTGCGTCATTTAGAAAAAGGACGTGTTGTAATTTTTGGGGCTGGCACCGGAAACCCATATTTTACGACCGATTCGGCAGCATCTTTAAGAGCTATAGAAATTGAAGCTGATGTAATTTTAAAAGGCACCAGAGTGGATGGCATTTATACGGCAGATCCTGAAAAAGATAAAAACGCTGTAAAGTATGATACCATAACCTTTGAAGAAGTATATGAAAAAGGGCTTAATGTAATGGATATGACAGCTTTTACACTTTGTAAAGAAAATAAATTACCCATTATTGTTTTTGATATGAATAAGAAGGGCAATTTAAGCAAATTAGTGGAAGGTGAAAAATTAGGTACATTAGTTGAAATGAGATAATTTTACAACTCAATTAAGAATTATTAAAAAAGATATTTATGAGCGCAGAAAAAATAAAAGCATGCCTTGATCATACAGAGGCTGAAATGAATAAAGCTATTAGTCATTTAGAATCGGAATTAACTAAAGTTAGAGCTGGAAAGGCTAACCCTTCGATGCTGGAAAGTATTCAGGTTGAATATTATGGTTCATATGTTCCAATTAGCAATGTAGCAAGCATAAGTTCCCCAGATGCAAGAACATTGGTGGTACAACCTTGGGAAAAATCGAGTATTACTCCTATTGAAAAAGCTATAATGGCTGCCAATTTAGGTTTTAACCCGCAGAATGATGGCGTACTTATTCGCATTATGGTACCTCCATTAACCGAAGAAAGAAGAAAAGACTTGGTAAAGAAAGCAAAAGCTGAAGCTGAACATTGTAAAGTTACTTTACGCAGTTTAAGACGTGATGCCAATGAAACATTAAAAAAAATGAATAAAGATGGTGTGCCCGAAGATTTAACCAAAGCTGCTGAAGCTAAAGTGCAAATTATTACTGATAATTTTTCTGCCAAAGCAGATAAGCACATTGAACAAAAAGAAAAAGAAATAATGACAGTTTAACAGACTTAGCCTTTGAGGCATGGTTTGTGAAATGATATCATCAATTAAAATAATAAATAACCTTAAACTTTGAATTTAAGATGTATCCAGAACAATTAGTAAAACCAATGAAAGCTGAAATGACCCAAGTAGGCTTTGAAGATTTAACCAATGCAGATGCAGTAGAAAAAACATTAAACGCTACCAGTGGAACTGTTTTAGTATTTGTAAACTCTGTATGTGGTTGTGCAGCGGGCGCGGCACGTCCGGGTGTTAAGTTATCGTTAGAAAATGCCAAGAAGCCAGAAAAGTTAACTACCGTATTTGCAGGATTTGATACAGAAGCAGTTGCTTCGGCCCGTAATTTTATGTTACCTTATCCTCCATCATCACCATCAATTGCCTTATTTAAAGACGGTAAATTGGTTCATTTTATAGAAAGGCACCACATTGAAGGCAAAAGCCCTCAAATGATTGCAGACAACTTAAAAATGGCCTTTGATCATTTTTGCTAAATAGCTCTTTACAGAATTTATAAAAAGCACTTGTTAGTTTTAGCAAGTGCTTTTTTGTTGTAGTTTAAGTTTTTAAAACATCCAGAAGTTCTGTAAGGCTTGTAACTGTAATATTTTCTGCCAATGAATAGGAAGAAGAAGTAATAGGCGCAACAATAAATGTTTTTGTAGGCATTATATCTTCAAGCGCTTTATAAAAGCCCTTAGTGGGCTGTGGAGCAGAGGATGCTTTACATTCTATAGCTACTATATCATTATTAATTTCCAAGATTAAATCAATTTCTTCTCCTTTTGCAGTGCGGTAAAAATAAGCAGGGACGTTGAGTGAGGTTATTAATTGCTCTATCACCAGCCCTTCCCAAGATGGGCCAAAAATAGGATGCATAAAAAGCACATCTGCACTTTTAATTCCTAACAAAAAATGCAAAATTCCGCTGTCTCGCAAATACACTTTTGGTGATTTTACCAAGCGTTTTTTTACATTCGTTTCATAGGGTGGCAATGTTCTTAAAATATAAGTTTGTTCCAAAAGGTCAACATACTTACGCATGGTTGTATGAGTCATATCAATAACTCCTGCCATCTTACTAAGGTTTAAGCTTTGTGCATGAAAGTGCGCACATATAGTAAGAAATCTTCTTAATTGTAATGGCGGAATTTGAAATCCCAATTGAGGAATATCCCTTTCGATGTATGTTTTTACAAAATTATCTCGCCAGATATAGCTATATTCATCATTGTTTGCTAATATACTATCGGGAAAACCGCCTCTATTCCAAAAATTTATTAGTTCAACCGACTTGAGTTCTTCTAACATGAAAGGACTTAATGACAAATAGCCAATTCTACCGGCTAATGACTCTGAACTTTTTTGAACCAATTCGCGAGAGGCAGAACCCAATAAAATAAACTTCCCATTTTGTCTGTTTTCGTCAACAATACTTCTTAAAACACCAAATAAATTAGGTATCAATTGTATTTCGTCAATACAAATTATTTTACTTTCATTTAACTTAAAAAATAAGCGTGGATCATTCAGTTTGTTTAAATCTTCAGCATTTTGCAAATCTAAATAAATGGTATTTTCTTGAGCCAATAATAGGTGTTTTACTAGGGTTGATTTACCGCATTGACGAGGACCAAGTAGGGCGACAACAGGAAATATTTCTCTGTATTTCGTTAGTTCGATCTCTAAACTTCTTTTAATATACATTATTAATGTTTTGATTATCAGCTACAAATATATGATTAAAAGGCTTTTGGTGCAAATTGAAATTTTGTGTTTCAATTTGTACCAATCTGTACATCACCTTTGATTTGCATCACAGCTAAAAACAGTAAGTTTTATTAAGGAAAATGATTGCAGACAACTTAAAAATGGCCTTTGATCATTTTTGCTAAATAGCCAAATATAGAATTTATAAAAAGCACTTGTTAATTTTAGCACGTGCTTTTTTATTGAATTTTAATTGTATTGTAAGTAAAGGGTTGGACGGACGATAGCTATAGCGCTAAGCTTATGGAAACAAGCCACAACTAATTAATCCCGAACAACTGTTTTAAGCTGTTTGTCCATGAATCGTTGGTGATTTTTTGGGAGATTTGATGACTTTTTTGGCTCATCTCTATGAGTTTATTTTCATCCATTTGTATCACTTTATTGAGTACATTTTTAATCTCATTTTTATTGCCTGGCGAAAAGGAATATCCATTCACATTATCCTCCAAAAAAACTTCGCTAGCACCTACTTTTGTGGAGCATAAAATTGGGAAACCAGCAGCAGCGTATTCATGCACCACCACACCCCAAGGCTCGAAATGGCTGGGTAAAATAAACACGCCTGATTTTTCAATAATGGGCGCTAATTCTTTGGGCTGTATAAAGCCAAAATGTTTTATTTTTGGATGCTTTATGGGAGGAATTGCTCCAACACCAACACACCACAGTTCCCAATCATGATTGTCATCTAAATCAATAAAAGCATCCCACAAATCGGTAATTCCTTTTTCTTGTGAATACCTTCCTGTATATAAAAATACCTTTGGAAAATGCGCTTGTTTTTTGGTTTGTGTATCGGTGTATAGGTTGGAAAACAAATTATAATCGCAACAATAAGCTCCTAGCGAAATATCTTTTTCTTTAAAGCCAATTTTTTGTGCAAACTTCTTTTGTAAAACCCCCGGCACAAAGGCCTTATCGAATAATTTTTTAAAATAAACTTTGGCATAAAGGGCAGCTAATTGTTGTTTAAGATTACCTATCCATTGGTTATCAAATCCCACCACAACAGGAATGTTGCCTTTAAAGCTTTTGCAAATTTTTAAATACGGTTTGTGAGCCCAGCCTCCACAAAATAAATAATTAGGTTGCAGGGTTTTTACAAACTCATATAGCTCTTGTTCACTTATTTCATCCCTGTTTTTAAGTTGGATATATGTTGAAGATTCTAATTTAAAGGGGGCTACGGCATTAGAAGATTTATGCATGATAACAACATCTATTTTGGTTGTTTGTGCAAAATGCGCTATAGATGATATAAAATATCCAGCTAATTCTTCGTAAAGTACTACTAATCTCATGTTTAATTCGGCCTCAAATAATAATTTGCAAAGTTAGTTTTCTATTTCTTTTAAATATTAAAATTATGGTTTAGAAGTAATGGTAAAATTTAATGCTGTTTTAAGATTTACAGTCTATAAATCAAAACATACTTGAAGGCATGCTGAACATTTATCAATAAAGACCGCATTCAAGCAAGCCCATCACATCAATTAATATGTTTTAATATTTGCCAATGTTATTAGTTTCTTAATTTTACCAAAAAAATTATTTATACTTTAACTAAAACCCAATGTTAATTACCTTTTATGAAGATTGGATGAAAGAGCAAGTGGTTGACTTGTTTGTAGAGGAATACAAGGTAACCAAGAGTTATTTTTCTGCTTTTTTTGATCAGTTCTATGATGCGCCATTTCAAAGAGAAAATGCCATTCGCCTGGTTGCTTTAGAAGATAAAACAGTGATTGGATTTCAATCGTTTTTTTACTGGCCTTTAATAAAAAATAATATTAAGTATAAATCGTTGCAATCGGGCAATTCACTAATACATAAAGACCACAGAGGGAAAGGTATTTTTAGCAAATTGTTGAATTTTATTGATGAAAATAAAGCTGAATTAAAAATCGATTTTTTGATTGGCTTTCCTATAGATGCATCGTTTAATAGTTTATTTAGAAAAGGCTGGATCAATGTTTTTAACTTAAAGTGGTATGTAAAACTTGCCTCTTTTTTTAGTGTATTGATGCCTTTAAAACTAGAAAAATACAAGCAATTTGATACGGCTAAAAAATTAATCATCAATTACAAACCTCAGTTTTTTAAATTATCAGAAGATGATGCATTTGTAGCATGGAGAAAAGGATATCAAAACCAAGCTAATTACTTTAATTACGAATATAATGAGCAAAATCAACAAGTTCAATTATGTTGTAAAATTCAAATTAGAAAAACTTACATCAAGGAAGTGATTATTGGTAATATTTTAGCAACGGATTACAATAAAGAATTAATTAAAAAAGCAATTCAAGAATTATACAAAAATTTAAAAAGTAAACACTTGGCAACTATAGTTAGTATTGCCTTGAACGAAAATAGTAATGTTGATCAATTAGAAGTCATAAAATCGTTAAAGTTTAAGGATATAAATAAGCAAATCTATTTCTTTACTTACCCCATGAATATTAACAAAGAAGAGCTTATTGACGCAAAAAATTGGGAGTTATACAGAGGAGATATTGATACCTGGTAAACATGGAATTCTACAACAAATCAATTCATACAAAAGCGCAATTAATTAAATCAATTTTAGGAAGTATTGAGCAACCATTTTTTAACATCAATGGTTATCTTAACAAGCATGATTTAATTGTGCTTAACTACCATTCTACGCCCTTAAAATTTATAGATAATTTTGAAAAGCAGATTGATTTTTACAGAGCGCATTTTTCTATTATTAGTCCAAATGATCTTAAAAACTTTTATGCTAATAAATTAGAAAGCAAAAAGCCAAAGTTGCTTATTACCTTTGATGACGGCCTATCTAACAATAAATATGCCTTACAAGTATTAGATAAGTACAATATCAAAGCGCTACTCTTTGTTGTGCCAAATTTTATTGAAGCTGCAAAACAAAAAGAGTATTATACCACCCATATTAGAAGTGAGATTAACCGTTTAATTGATTCTCAACAAGAGGATTTTACAGCACTGAGCTGGGATGAATTAAAAGTAATTGTTGCTAATGGGCACCTGGTTGGCTCACATACGATGAGTCATACTTTAAAGGCAAATACAACTAACACTGAAATATTAAATAGAGAAATTATTACCAGTAAAAACATGATTGAGTCGCAATTAAAAATAAATATCGAAAACTTTTGTGCGCCCTTCAATTCATTGTTAAGCGTGGGAGAAAATGAAATGAAACTGATTATCAAGAACTACAATTACTTTCATTCTACCTTCCCTGGATCTAACTGCCTTAATAAAAACAGTTATTTCATTAAAAGATTTAATGTAGAGTGCTTTTGGACCATTCCAAATATTATACACACATTAGGACATATTGAAAGGCTTAGATGGCGCAAAGCGAGACTTTCCTTTGAAAGATTGTTGAAAGCTTCTCATCCGTGATTAGTTAATTAGCTAATGAAATAGTTTGAAAATGAAAATCAATGTGCCAATGAAGCAATGTGCCAATGTGTCGGTGAAGTAATGTGCCGATGAAACAATGTGCCAATGTGCCAATGAAACAATGTGCCGATGAAGCCATGTGCCAATGAGACAATGTGCCAATGAAGCAATTTGAAAATGTTCCGGCTCACAGATTAACCGCAAAGTTCGCAGTGAGGACTTAATGAACGCTGCAATATTTGAAATTAATCATCAGATTTCCTCTAACAACTGCAGTTTCAACAAAAGCTTAGCTATTTGTATCTTTATGCTAGAAGGATTTCTCTTAAAAACCTGTGCTAAAAAATCGGCATCATTGGTGTGTTCGGCTGCTTTTAAAAGTAATGTATTTTCTCTATCTTCCCATGGTTCATAAGCTCTTGCAAAGCTTTTTCGCTGCTCTAAAATATATTCGTTTTGGATACTTTCTGTAGGACGCAAATCAGGTAGCTTACTTACTTCAACATTTAAACTTTCTAACACAGTACCTGCTAATTGATTAAAAATTTGATCTTGATGTTGCGGTGCTGTGGCTGTTTGTGCTTCTCCCCTATTTCCTGAAAACATGCTTTGCAACTTTCTTTCAATCATTGGTTTTACTTCTTTTACTGCATATTGTCCTGCCAACAAACCATAAAAATCGAACTGCAATAAGTTTATGCCATCCATGACTGCATTTTTATTGCCCACCAATACTTTCGCTAAATTGCTCATGTTGGGTTCTATACCCACTTGATTCATTCTTCTTAAGTAAATCTTTATTTTGTCTACTTGTAAAACCTCATCAACATTTACAGGTGCATCAGCTGGCAAGCCTTTTTGGTTGCGCACGATGGCAATGATTTCGGCTCCAGCCTGTTTCATTTTCTTTGCCGATATACCCGATACGCGCAACAATTCGGCTTCATTTATAGGCTCTTTTTCAATAATTTCCTCTAAGGTTTTATCAGTAAAAATAACATATGGTGGTACATTTAATGTTTTTGCAAGTTCTTTTCTAAATGACTTTAAGCGTATCAGCAGTGGATTTTCTGCATCAGCAAAATCTTTAGCCATAGCAGTTGATTTTTCTATTGATTCAGCAACAGCTTCTTCTGCATTAGCGAGCTCTATCTTTAGTGCTAATTTAATGACACGTTTGCCAAATTCAGACACTTTTAATGTAAACGATTCATCATAAGCCATTTCGATGAGGCCCACTTGAATCATCTGTAAAATATAGTTTTTCCAATGCGGAATGCTTACATCTTTTCCAGCGCCGTAGGTCTTAATTTTATCATAACCGTTGGCCAACACTTCAATATCTTTTGATCCTCTTAAAACAAGTACTAGTGTATTAATACCAACTTTTTCATCCATGCGTAACATGGCTGATAGTGCTTTTTGCACTAAAATAGTGGCATCAATATATTTTGGTGGATTTAAACAAACATCGCAATTATTACAGTTGTTTTCTAGCGCTTCGCTGAAATAACCCAGTAGTATTTTTCTACGGCAAATGCGCGCTTCGCAATACTTTTGCATAAAGTTAAGTTTCTCTAGTTGCAGCTCACTTTGTCCGCTTTCTGAAGCAAATTTAGTGAGCGTGATTAAATCCTTATAACTGTAATACAATATGGTTTCAGCCTTAACACCATCGCGGCCTGCGCGACCAATTTCCTGGTAATAGCTTTCAATATTTTTAGGTAAATTATTGTGGATTACCCAGCGTATATTTGATTTATCGATACCCATGCCAAAAGCAATGGTGGCACATATTACAGCAATGTTATCGTTTATAAACTCTTCCTGAACTTTACTGCGCGCCTCGGCACTCATACCCGCGTGATAACTGGTCGCAGTGATGCCATGCATACTTAAGTCGGCCGCCATTTTTTCGGTACCTTTTCTGCTTAAGCAATAAATGATGCCCGATTGTTCTTTTTTTAATTTGATAAACTGCACGATTTCTTTCAATTTATCTTTTTCGCCAAGACCTCGTTTTACCTTTAAATTTAGGTTGGCTCTATCGAATGAAGAAACAAAAACATTTTCTGATTTTAATTTTAATTGTTTAATGATATCGCGTTGCGTTGTTTTATCGGCAGTGGCGGTTAAGGCAATTACAGGCACTTCTGGAAAGCGTTCGCGCAATAAACCCAACTTGGTGTACTCTGGTCTAAAGTCGTGCCCCCATTGCGAAATACAATGTGCTTCATCAATGGCAATCATACTAACTTTAACTAAACTTAAAAAAGTATGTAACATGCCCAATAATCGTTCAGGTGCTATGTACAACAATTTTATTTTACCATCAGCCGCCTCTGTCATTACACGATTTTCTTCTTCGGCAGTTTGACTGCTGTTTAAATAAGCTGCAGAAATACCATTACCAATCAATCCATCCACCTGGTCTTTCATTAATGCAATAAGTGGCGAAACAACCAAACAAACACCTTCGCGCATGAGCGCAGGTATTTGAAAACAGATAGATTTTCCGCCACCTGTGGGCATCAATACCAATACATCATCATTACGCAAATTAGCTTCAATCACATCATATTGTATGCTTCTAAAAGATTGATATCCGTAATATTGTTGGAGCAGTTCTAATGCTTGCTCTTTTTGGGTATTGACTAAATTGTAATCATTCATAGTTTTTCAAATATAAAAAAATTGAAATACAAATGATTGTTATTTAAACAAATAATGGATATTGTTTTTTTCACTTGAAAATCTTTAAGGCTTTTAAACTTATACCGATGTGAAATAAGTAATGGCCCAAATTTGTTTCACGGCATTTGTCCCAAACATTTTTCCGATCGGCATTTACCAATGTAAGATTTTAAATTATTGGCATAATTTATAAATCACATTGGTATTATTTCAAATCGATATTATTTTAAAGCTCACCAATTTATTTTAAAAAATTTGATGTGCAAAAATAGCATCCACACCAATTTCATAAAATTTTTAGTGGCTATTGAAATTGCCTAAATAAAGGAAACAAAAGTATATAAAATTAACGCTTGCTTTTGTGAACGAAAGTAAAAGGTAAAAGCTAGTTAACAAGAAGCATCAGGCCTCCTTTTTTACTAAAACTTGGGCGGGATAAAGCCAAAATAAAAAGCGGAAAGAAACGCTTTACGCATTTATTCCCGCTCTTTTTTTGTGGGCCCACTTGGAATCGAACCAAGCACCTACTGATTATGAGTCAGTTGCTCTAACCGAATGAGCTATAGGCCCTGTTAATTTAAATCACTTTTAAACGCATTTAAGTTTTAAAGCGGGCGCAAAATTATACTTTTGCGGGCTAAAACAAAATAAAAAAATGGAACTTCTTCATTCTGAGCTAAAAAACAAGCATTTTGATGCTATTATTTTCGATTTTGGAGCGGTAATTATTGATATTGACTACCATAAAACCCGCGATGCGTTTGAAAAACAAGGTATTAAAAACTTTGATGAATTATTTTCTAAAGCCAAGCAAAATAATTTGTTTGATAATTTAGAGAAGGGTTTAATTAGCGAAACTAAATTTAGAGATGAATTAAGGGCCCTTTCGGGCATTAATTTAAACGACAACACTATTGACGCATGTTGGAACAGTATGTTGCTGCAAATGCCTTCAAACAGAGTGGAGATGCTAAAAAAGTTACAGCTGCACAAACCTTTGTATTTATTAAGCAACACCAATATTATTCACGAAAAAGCATTTTCGGCCGCTATAGAAGGCGAATATGGCTGGAATAATTTCAAGTCTATTTTTCAAAAGGTTTATTTGAGTCATGAAATAAAGATGCGTAAACCCGATCTTGAAATTTTTGAGAAGGTGTTATCTGATAACAATTTAAATCCATCAACTACTTTATTTATTGATGACTCGCCACAACATATTGAAGGTGCACAAAAAGCGGGAATTCATGCTTTTCACTTACAAGATGGTATGGAGGTGTGTGATTTGTTTAATTTTTAGAATTTTTTTTTGAAGTTTAAATCGTTTCCAAACTAAAAACCTTTAAAACTCAATATTGACACTACTTGAAAGAACTTTTATTTTACAACATCAAAACGCTAGTGACAATTTGTATTCCAAAAAATGTAATACCGATGTGAAATAAGTAATGGTCCAAATTAGTTTCACGGCATTTGTCCCAAACTTATTTCCGATCGGCATTTACCAATGTAAGATTTTAAATTATTGGCATAATTTATAAATCACATTGGTATAACAATTTCCAATTCTGGCGCGCGCATTCTGAGCATGACTGATAAGCACCTGCCAATGTATGAGCATTAAAATTATAGATATGACAATAAAAAAAGCCCCTAAAAATTAATTTAGAGGCTTATTTTTATTTGATATTCTGTGATTATCTCACCACCAATTTCTCTACCATTTCGCTGTTGGCCGAATTTATTTTTACAAAATAAACGCCTTTAGCTAACTTACTAATATCAATGGTTTGTTGGCCATTTGCTGTAAGATTATTGAAGCTTGCGGTTTGAGCCACTCTACCAGCAACATCAACAATATTTACGAGTACGTTACTATTAATTGTGCTACCTGAAGTTACTGTAATTTTATCGGTTGCCGGGTTTGGAAATAATTGAATATTCTCTTGATTGTTAGCATTGTTTATTCCAGTAACAACATCAGCCAAAACAGGCACTAGAACACTTGTACACACCGTGCTGGTTTTTTCAATTTCCCAATTAAAAAAATAGTAATATACATTTAAACCTTGAGTTGAATTGGTAATTGAAACTAAATTATTTACCACATATGGATAAGTAACTGCAGCACCTTGCATTCTTTTTAAACGTGGACCAGGATTACCCCAAAGGATCGTATTTTGAGCTGCATCTGTGCCTAATTTGTAACCTGTACCCGCTGGAACAGCAAAATTCAAAGTAACAATTGAAGAGTCTATTGGGATATTCACCATTAAACTTTGAATAACATTATTAGTAGCATCTGTTAATACAATTAAACGGTCGCCAGGAGTATCGGTATACACCTTTACTGTTTTTAATGTAAACGCTTCATAAGCATCAAAAATCAAAGAGGCATTGGTTGTATTACCACTGTACATTGATGTTCCACTATGATGATGAGATCCTGTGTATTCGAGTCCTCCACCATAAGTGTAAGTATCCTGCACATAATAAGTGGTGCTTGTAGATATTATAGGAGTGTTAAACAATGGCCCTGTACCCAATGCATTGGTGCCAGCAGCGTCATCGTACCATGTTAAGCTATTGCCAGATGCAGTTAGCGTTACCGAACCAGAGTTATTTACCGAACCTCCTGTACCCGATGGCGCTGGAGCTGGAAAAACAGTTACCTCTATGGCAGCTGAAGTAAATGTTTGACATGTTCCCAATACTTCAACAGTATAAGTTCCCGATTGTGTTATATTTACTGATTGTGTGGTAGCACCATTCGACCAAGCGTATGAGCTGCCCGGAGAAGAAGTTAATGAAATTGAATTTCCTTGGCAGAAAGTGCTTTCACCTACTGCTAAAATTGTTGGGATTTCAATTGGATCTACTGCCAAAGTTATGGTTGGTGAAATACTGCTGCATCCGTTAGCATCTGTTATAATTACAGAATAACTTTCGGCTACTGAAGTAGTAATTGAAGTACCTGTGCTACCATTGCTCCATAAATAAGAACTAAACCCAGGTGCTGCTGTTAAAGTTGTGCTTTGTCCATTGCATATAGCTTGTGGACCACCAATGGTGTTGCCTGTGATTAAACAACCGCCTTCGATTGCCTTAACAAACTGATCTGCTTCTAAATTGTATAAATGTTGTACCGCACCAGAATTCCAAATAATAGTGGCTGAATCTACTGTTTGATTAATTCCTAAACCAAAATGCAACATAGATGAATTGCATGTTCCGTAACTTTCGCCAGAGCGCACTTCACGTCTTTGAACTCCCCAAGGGCCATAAATAACTACATTGGTTCCAATAGCATCATTACTTGAAGCTGTACCTTCCAAATCAAAAGTTATAAAATGATTTACCGTATTGCCATTATTTAAATACATAATATCATCAAATGTACCTGATGGATTGTTATAAATATCGCCCAAACTAGCATAAACATCAACAAAACCATCGTGGTTTAAATCTCCAGTGGCAAAAGACATTACACCATTGGTTGAAAAAAGCGCATTGATTCTTGTAAATGTTTTGTCTCCGTTATTTTTGTAATAAATATAATCATCATCACCAGTAACCAATAAGTCAATATAACCATCATTATCAAAATCCTCAAATTGCGATTCCAATGGATAAATACCACTCGTGCTAATGTTTGCTGTGGTTAATTCAGTATAATGTCCTGTTCCATCATTTTCAAATATTTGAGAAGTATGGTCGTTGTTTATGGCAGCAATATCAAAATCACCATCATTATCTATATCACCAAAACTAGCGGTCCAAGTTTGCCATCCATTAGCAACACCTCTTTCGGCAGCTGCTTCTTTAAACTTATAAGTACCGTCATTAATAAAAAGCTCATCAATTCTTCTTAAATCGTTAGGGTCAGAGCTACTTTGACGACATTTAGCAATGTAAAAATCTAAATCGCCATCGCTGTCAAAATCTGTCCAAACAGTACCATAGTTACCTGAGTTATTAGGATCTCCGGTTGTACCCCATGTGCCCGGATGAGTAATAAAGTTAATTACCGTATTTTGATCTATAGACCAAGAACCGTAAGTGCCACCTCCAACAAGGGCAGTAGCATTTACTACTAAAGTACTTCCCGTATACGATACTACTTGCCCTGTCATGTAGTTATCGCTGTTGTGTGTAACATAAACGGATTGGCCTGGTGTAAAGCTCAAATTGTTTTGTACTGTTAAAGTAATATTGCCTAAACCTATTGTAAGGCTCTGAATCGCATTGGCCATTCTTCTAAATGTACCATTACCGTTATTGATATATAACTTAGACCAGTTAACGTCATCGCAACCAAAAATATCTTGCCAGCCATCATTATTAAAATCACCTACAGAAATATTTTGCCAAAAGAAATTACTTCCTTGCAACACACTTATGTTAGCCGTATAGGTACCTCCGCTAAATGAGATTAATGCTATTGAACCTGTAGAGCCCATACCTGCCACAACATCTTTAATACCATTTTGATCTAAATCGGCTACTGTCATTGCCCAAGCATTGCCGCCTGTGAATGAACCTAAAAAGTAATTAGTATAACCTCCATTCAGATTCTGAATTTCAAGGTTAATGTCATTGCTCTGATCTAAACGAATAATGTCGTCTAAACCATCGTTGTTTACATCGGCCACAGAAACTGCACAGCCACTTCTGTAGTTTACTGCATTGTTGGGCAGTTGACTGTTAGAGTTAGTAAATGATAAAACCTGAGCCTGTGAAGAGAGCATGCCCATCATCAAAGCGGTTGTCCCTATAAGAGACTTAAAATTAATTGTTGTTTTCATGTAAAGAATATATTATATAGCTTATTTAGATTGGTGAATAATATTTGTATTTTTTAATTATTGTTTAATTACTTTTCTGTAAACATCGTTTTTGTTGCACCTTATTCTAATGATGTAAACTCCTGGAGAATCGGGCAATACTAAAATTTCTGTTTTTGAACCATTGCTTATGCCTTTGCTTACTACAGTTTTTCCGTTGCTATTAAAAACATCAATTTGTTTAATTTCCATACTGCCATAGGCATTAACATTTATTTTACCTTCTACTGTTATTGATGGGAAAACTTTTACATCATCCTTTTTATTCAATTGCTTTCCTGTAAAAGTAACCAATTGTAGGTTCATTAAACTATCGGCATTTGCAATAACAGGTGTTTTATCGGCAGCGTTAAACATATTTCTAAAAGTATCGATAGGTGCACTGTTAAAGCTAAATAACTCTGCTACAAATTTAGGTGGTAAAGTTTGATAAATAATTCTTGCTGTTGCGTTAATGTTAGATGTAATACCAGCTATAGGAACATGAAAATGAACCTCATCCGAACCAGAACCTTCTACACCTGCTATTTTATTGAAATCTGGGTCCGACAGAGCATCCAACGACACCTTTACAGTATCATAAGATGGGTGTGATGTTGTAAAACCTGTTGGTGTTAGTCGGTTATCTTTTAACAAAACGGCTGAACGTTCTAAAACTGAAGTATATTGCGAGTTTACATCCCCCATAACCATTTCATAAATTTGAGAGATGCCACTTTGATTAATTACATTGTGATGCGGTTCAAAGGCTGGATTCTCTCCGGCCACACTAAAATCGCTATGGAAAATACCTGATTTAAAAACCGTATCACTGTTATTGTCTTGAACAACAAACTGGAGTATGGCTCTTCTGGATGGGTAACCTGAAGGGAATTTATGCCCAGCTTTATTCAATAACTTCACTCTAAAATAAGCACTATCATTGGCTACACTATCAAAATGCAAAGTTAAATTTACTGATTTTTCTTTAAGCATCAAATTAGTGGCAATCAAGGTCGTATCAAATTTAAAATCAGGAATATCAATCCCTAAGGTGTTTTTATTGGCTTTCATTAGCTTAAGCATAAACTGATTAGCTCCTGCAAACGAATGTTGATTGAATGGTGTACGCGGGGTTAAAGACAAATACCCATTCGCAATCATAATTGGATCGCTAATTCGAGCCATATGGCAATTTTGGCAAGTAGTATTATTTTGACTATAGATAGAATTTTTATACTCGTGGTAAGTGGCTTGCTCTACAAATTCACCCCCTGTTGCATTTCCATTTAAATCTGCTGTATTTGTAATTAGGGTATGGCATGAGGCACAAACCTTTGAATCAGAAATGTGCTGGCTAAACATTGGTACGTATCCTGTGTAAAGTTGCATAGGACCAATCATAGGATTTACAAAAGGTCCGTAAATATGTCGTGTAGTATCATAAAGTATTTCTCCACTAAAAGTAGTGCCAACGCCATTTGGACTAATAGTATGGCAACCAGCGCAAGAAACGCCATCAATGCCTAATGAATCATTATCAAAATCGGAAATTAGGTAATGTGAAGCCCCGTTATAATGAGCGTTATAATGACCCATTGGGGCGTGACAACTAGTACATTTATCTTCTAAATCCATACCGTGCGCAGGGTTTACAAGTTTTTCATGACTTACCTTTGCTCTCCATAAAGGATCTTTTGCCGACATTCCCATCATAGAGGCTGACCAACGATCGTACAAATTTACATCCACCAAATCTTCTGTCACATTGGCCCACCCTAATGAATCTTTGCCATGGCACCCAGCACAGCGCGATGAGGGCAAGAAATACTCCCCTGGTCCAATAGGCCCTACCTGCATTTTAAATGCTGCCAACTCTTTATTACTATGATATCTGGAAGTTGCTTTATTTTGCTTGGCTGCAAAAATTGACAATACAAACACAGTAATAGAAATAAAAACAATCACCGAAAAACGCGTAATTTTCATACCATATAAAAATATAATGTGTAAATGTATATCTTATAATTTTGAAAACAAACAAATAAAGGCAATGGAATGTTTATTTTGATGAAATTATGATTGTAATCGATGAGTGAAAACGAATACTGTTTATGGTGACGCAAATTTTTAAAATCACGAATATCAATTATTTCATTCTTGGCAATTAATACTGGCGCGAGTTTTCAAACTCGTGCCATGCTAATCATTCCTTTTAAACGTGCCTTTCAATCATTTTACTTATGCCCATCAAACTCGTGTAATACTGGCGCGAGTTTTCAAACTCGTGCCATACTAATCATTCCTTATTAAACACTTCCTTAAAATCCTAATTTTACCTTAACTTATAAACCCCTAAAATTTCAGAATTTCTATATTGAATATCGTAAACTTTTTTGTCCAGAAAACCATCGTGATCGCCCGGTTTATAGCGATAATTAGTTAAATAATAATCGGCATCCTTTTCTTCTAAAACATATTGCAATCTACAGTTTTTATCCATGTGTTTTAGCAATACATAATTGCTATAAACTGGATAGCAATTTCCGGTAACTTTTATGGTATCTCTTTTATCAGATTCTAAAATTTTTTCTAAGCCTGCTCTAAAAGATGCTCCCCAATACTCCATGTCATAATTATATCGAATGTTGTCATTTTTATCGCTTACCAACTCATTAAAATAAACGTATTCATGAGGAAATGCGTTTTGCATTTTAATCAATTCAAACATCAACAATGCCACAAATAGTATTACCACAGTCCATTTTACCATGGTAGTTTTTAGCTTCTGATAAACCAATTGGCCACCATATAAGGCCACAATTAATAAAAAAGGGTACACAAAATACACATGCCTCCATGTATCATACAATACCGATTTTAAAATAATTATAGCCAATAATGGCAACATAAAAAGGCTCAATGCCATTAATTTTTCCAGTAGTTCTTTATGCTTAAATATTTGCTTTTTTAAACGAACAATTTGGTAAACGATGCCTGTAACTCCAACAAAATATAAAAATAAATAAAGCAAAGGCGTGGTGATTGCAATCCATGATAATGAAAAATACCAAGGTGTTTCAAAAGAGAATATAAAATCGCCAAACAACAAGTTATAGCCTTTCCAACGATAGTGACTCATATTTAAAAAAGCCACTAAAAAGTTTTTGATTGGATTCAACCATAAATAAGGCCAAAAGAAATACACTAACAAAGCGCTAAAAATAAAGTAGTATTTCATTTTTTTAAGGAATGAAATATTCAATAATTCTTTAACAGATAAATTGCTTTTTTGATACTCGAAAAGAAAGAAAAAAAGGATGGTAATTGGCACAATAATTACACCTGTAATTCGGGTATCAATGAGCAAAGCAGTGCTTAAGGCCAAACAAAAGCTTCTTTTAATATCAGGCTTTTCGATAAAACACAAAAGTGCATAATAAGCTATGATATAAAACACCATCAGCGGCACATCTTTTGAATTGATAAAGGCATGCCCATAAATGCGGGGGCTGAGCACCAACATGAGTGCACCAAAAAATGCCCACCAATTAGAGAACCTTAATTTAAGTATGGTAAGATAAAAAAAGAACACGCCCACACAAAACAAGAAATAACAAGCCAAATGCCGAATAAAAGTAGAAGCTGCTGGCTGATTAGGTGCCAATTTTTTTTCAAGTACATACAAAGGAAGTTCCACCACAATGCCATAATCGCGGCCATTTAAAATTAATAAAGAGTCGTTTCCTTCAACAAGATAATTGTAGGTAACCCTTCCCATATTTCTTTGCAAATATTCATCCCATTGTGTACCGTATGTTTTGTAGGTGTTTATGCCTGTAAGAGCAAGCACACACAACAAGAGCAGGATGGGTAGGTGCGAAAGGTATTTCATCTATTATAATGCAAAGCTTTTTAAAAAGTTAATTTTAAGCTGTTGCGAATGTAGAATAAATTCTAGTTTCATAAATCAATATTGACATTTTATGCTTGCAATAATGACGAATTCTCAAAAGGTTGGCGTCTGATAGCTAAATGACCCCTTTCCCAAACTTGGGTTGGCTAAAATAACTCTGGTGCTTATCCTTTCATTTTATTACCTCTTTATATTCTCCAATATCCACCACTATTTATTACATTTGCATCCTTAAAAAAAACAATCCATTTATATGCATAATACAATACTAGTTGGTGCCCCCGAAACAGTTGAAACAGCTAAAAAACTTGGTTTACTTCCTCAGGAATTTGAGCGTATTACCGAAATTTTAGGGCGTGTGCCTAACTTTACCGAACTCAGCATTTTTTCAGTAATGTGGAGCGAACATTGTTCATACAAAAACTCAATTGTATGGCTTAAAACCTTGCCAAAAGATGGACCACGAATGTTAGCAAAAGCAGGCGAAGAAAACGCAGGATTGGTTGATATTGGCGATGGTTTAGGTTGCGCTTTTAAAATTGAATCGCATAATCATCCAAGTGCATTAGAGCCTTATCAAGGCGCTGCTACGGGTGTTGGCGGTATCAACAGAGATATATTTACCATGGGCGCGCGCCCAATAGCACAATTAAATTCTTTACGCTTTGGAAATATCAATAACCAACGCACCAAATGGTTGTTGCGTGGCGTGGTTAAAGGAATTGGCGATTATGGCAATGCCTTTGGAATTCCTACAGTTGGTGGCGAAGTGTTTTTTGATGATTGCTATGAAGTAAACCCATTGGTAAATGCCATGAGCGTGGGTATTGTTAAAAAGGGCGAAACAGTTTCTGCCACTTCTTATGGCGTTGGAAATCCAGTGTACATTGTTGGTTCTGCTACGGGTAAAGATGGCATACATGGGGCTACATTTGCTTCGGCAGATATTACCGAAGATTCTGCCAAAGACCTGCCAGCAGTGCAAGTAGGCGATCCATTTCAAGAAAAATTATTATTAGAAGCTACTTTAGAAGTAATAAAAACGGGTGCTGTTATTGGCATGCAAGATATGGGTGCAGCAGGTATTACATGTTCTACCAGCGAAATGAGCGCTAAAGGTGAGCACGGTATGATTATTCACTTAGACAAAGTGCCAACCCGCCAAGCAGGCATGCAGCCCTTTGAAATTCTGCTTTCCGAAAGTCAGGAAAGAATGTTGATTGTGGTTGAAAAAGGAAAAGAAAAAGCAGTTGAATCCGTATTCGAAAAATGGGATTTAAATTGCGAAATTATAGGTGAAGTTACCGATACCAAACGTTTGCAATATTTCATGAATGGTCAATTAGTGGCAGATGTACCTGCACACGATTTAGTGTTGGGTGGCGGTGCTCCAGTCTATCATCGCGAATATAAAGAACCGGCATATTATGCCGAATCTAAAAAGTTTAATATTAGCTCAGTTCCTGAACCAACCGATTTAAAGGCGGTCATGATGCATTTGGTAAATCATCCCAACATAGCTTCTAAAAAGTGGGTTTATGAGCAATACGATAGCATGGTAGGTACACTCAACATGAGCACCAATAAGCCCTCTTCGGCAGCCATTGTTAATTTAAAAGATAGCGATAGAGCACTAGCACTTGCTGTAGATTGCAATAGCCGTTATGTAAATGCCGACCCAGAAGTAGGTTGTGCTATAGCTGTAGCAGAGGCATCAAGAAATATTGTATGTGCTGGTGGTGTAGGTTTAGCAGTAACTAATTGTTTAAATTTTGGCAATCCATATAACCCCGAAGTGTATTGGCAATTTGTAGGTGCCATTAAAGGGATGAGCGCTGCTTGTAAAAAGTTTGAAACCCCTGTTACTGGTGGTAATGTGAGCTTCTATAACCAAAGTACCAATGGCGATAAAACGGAACCTGTTTTTCCAACACCAACCATTGGTATGCTTGGAATTTTAGATGCTAAAAAAACATTTACAGGCATTGGCTTTAAAAAAGTGGATGATTTAATTTATTTGGTGGGTGAGTCGGTTAACGATATCAATTCTTCAGAATATTTGTATTCTTATGTTGGTGTTAAAAACAGTCCTGCACCTTATTTCGATTTAGATAAAGAATATAATTTACAAAAAGCGGTAACTGCCATAATCAAGCAAGATTTAATTGCATCAGCTAATGACTGTTCTGATGGTGGTTTATTTGTGGCTGTTTTAGAATGCGCCATGGCCAGCGATTTAAGCTTTCATATCAATACAGATAAAAATTTTAGAAAAGATGCCTTTCTATTTGGAGAAGCACAAAGCAGAGTAATTGTGAGCATTGATCCTTCACAAAAAAATACTTTTGAAACAACCTTGAAAGGTTTAAATGTGCCATTTTTTGCTCTAGGTGAAGTGGCGCAAAAAGAAATAAAAATAGATGGTGTAACTTATGGCAATTGCCACGAATACAAGCATTATTTCGATACTGCCTTATCGACCATTATGGCCGAAAATTAATTCAATTAATACCTAAAAATCACTTTGATAAAAGTTGCTTTTCATACTTTAGGTTGCAAACTAAACTTTGCAGAAACGAGCACTATTGCAAGGCAATTTGTAGATAGTGGTTATGAACGTGTGCCTTTTAACTCGGCTGCAGAAGTGTATGTAATTAACACGTGTTCGGTTACCGAAAATGCCGATAAAGAATGTAAAAAAATTGTGCAACAGGCATTAAAACAAGCGCCTGGTGCTTTTGTATGTATTGTTGGTTGTTATGCACAACTCAAGCCAGATGAAATTGCTAAAATTAAAGGTGTTGATCTGGTATTAGGTGCTACTGAAAAGTTCCGTATTATTGATTACATCAATGATCTTAACAAAAAACAATTTACTGAAATACACAGTTGCGAAATAGAAGATGCCAATGTATTTACAAGTGCTTATAGTTTTGGCGATAGAACGCGTGCTTTCTTGAAAGTGCAGGATGGCTGCGATTATAGTTGCACCTATTGCACCATTCCTCTGGCACGCGGAATCAGCAGAAGCGACAATTTGAACAATGTTTTGAACAGCGCTTCTGAAATTGCACAAAAAGGAATCAAAGAAATTGTGCTCACAGGCGTAAACATTGGCGATTATGGCAAGGGCGAAAACGGCAATAAAAAACACGAGCATACCTTTTTAGATTTAGTGAAGGCGCTCGATCAGGTGGATGGCATTGAAAGGTATAGAATTTCGAGTATCGAACCCAATTTGCTAAAAAATGAAACGATACAGTTTGTAGCAAGCTCTAAAAAATTTGTACCTCATTTTCATATTCCTTTGCAAAGTGGTAGTAATAAAATCTTAAAGTTAATGAAAAGGCGCTATCTGCGCGAATTGTATAGCGATAGAGTTGCAACAATTAATAAGTTAATTCCAGATTGTTGTATAGGTGTTGATGTTATTACCGGCTTCCCAGGCGAAACAGAAGAAGACTTTTTAGATACTTACAACTTTCTTAATGAATTAAACATTGCCTACTTGCATGTGTTTACCTATTCTGAAAGAGCAAATACAGAAGCTATGCAATTCGAAAATGTAGTAAACATGGCAGAACGCAAGCGTAGAACAAAAATGCTACGTATTTTATCATCAAAAAAGAAAACAGCATTTTACAATAATTTTAAGGATACAGAACAGGAAGTACTATTTGAATTTGAGCAAAAAAACAATCGTATTTATGGCTATAGCCGAAATTATTTGCGCGTAAGTGTGCCATTCAATAACGAACTCATTAATCAAAAAAGAAAAATTAAAATCGGTAAAATTGATGCCGAAGGCAATCTTTTGGGCGAATTAATGCCCGAATTCTAACATCCAAATCGTTAAAATAACACAAATTAAAAACCAAAGCGTAAAACTATTTTTATTTTGATTAAAAATGTTTTAGTAACTTTGATTTAATACTTTAAAGAATAATAAATGGATTCTAACGAGCAATATTCAATATCCCCAAAGTCGGGAAGATTGCGTAAAAGAGTAAGAGTAAAATACAAAAAAAAGAAACCGGTTGTAACTAAAAACCGGTTAAAAAAGTTGTTAAGCAATCCACTCTTAATCCTTTTAGCGATTGCTTTTCTTACCTTAATTACCTACTACTTTATGCCTAAGTATGGCGTTTATTACGAAAAATACAGACAAGCAAACGATAATGAAACTCACAATGCTAACAAACGCATAAAAGAGACAGATGTTTATGAATAACATCAATAAAATTAAAGCATAACATTATATTTGCTCCACTAAATAAGTATAATGTATCCAACAATCACTGATTTAATTCAAGACCTTTTCGGTGTTCATTTTGCACTACCAATTCAAACATTTGGTTTTTTTGTAGCTATTGCTTTTTTAATCTCAGGCGCTATTTTGGCTGCCGAGCTCAAAAGAAAAGAAAACGAAGGGCTATTGTCTGTTAACTATGTAACCATTATTGTTGGTAAACCTGCCACATTACAAGAGCTGTTATTTTCATTTATCACCGGATTTGCAATTGGATATAAAATTGTTTTTGCTGCATTTAACTATGCCTATTTTGCCGATAACCCCCAGGCAGTGATACTTTCTAGCATAGGAAGTTTACCTGGAGGATTAATAATAGGTGCAATTTCGGCTTATATGCGTTATCGCGAAAAAGACAAGCTTAAAAAAGCTATGCCAACTAAAGAAAAAATAGCTATTCACCCTCACGAACAAATTGGAAATATTGTTATCATTAGTGCAGTAGCAGGACTTTTAGGAGCAAAACTTTTTCACAACCTCGAAAATATTGATGAATTTTTAGCCGACCCTTTAGATGCACTCGCTTCATTTAGCGGTTTAACCATGTATGGAGGGCTTATTCTTACTTCAATAACCTTGTATTTTTATTCAAAAAAAATAAACATTCCGTTTATTCATATGGCCGATAGCGCTGCGGGTCCGTTGATGATTGGTTATGCTATTGGTCGTATAGGTTGCCACATGAGTGGCGATGGAGACTGGGGTATTGTAAATAATTTAGAAAAGCCCCAAATCATGAGCTTTTTACCCGATTGGTTCTGGAAATATAATTACCCTCACAATGTAATTAGTGATGGTATTCCAATTCCAGGTTGCCAAGGTAAACACTGTTACATGCTAGCCGAAGCTGTATTTCCAACACCTTTATACGAAAGCATTGCTTGCATTATATTATTTTTTCTATTGTGGATATTTAGAACAAAGATTAAAAAAGCAGGGGTTTTCTTCTCGCTCTACATTTTATTAAACGGTATTGAAAGATTGCTGATTGAACAAATTAGGGTAAACACAAAATATCATATAGGTACATATGCAATTACACAAGCCGAAATTATTGCTTCAGTATTTATAGTTTTAGGAGGTTTGGGTATTTATTATTTCAATAAAAAGAATCTTGTTATTGAATCAAAACCAACAGATATATGAATTTAAATTATGCTCAAATTTGTGATGCTGTAATAGATATTTCAAAAAAAACTGCAATATATATACAAAGTGAAAGGGGAAAGATTGTAAAAGATCAGGTTGAAGTGAAAGGCCTTAATGATTTTGTAACTAGAGTTGATAAAACATCCGAAAAATTAATTGTAGATGCTTTGGAGCCTCTGGTTAAAGGAGCAGGCTTTATTGCTGAAGAAAATACAAAACCTAAACATGGTGATACTTATAATTGGATTATTGATCCTTTAGATGGAACCACCAATTTTATTCATGGTGTGCCCTGCTATTGCATTAGCATTGCGCTAATGGAAAATGATAAAATAGTTGTTGGTGTTATTTATGAACTTAACTTACAAGAGTGCTTTTACGCTTGGAAAAATGGTGGCGCCTATTTAAATGGAAATAAAATTCATGTTTCTAATGCAACCACATTAAAAAATTCTTTACTGGCCACTGGTTTCCCATACTACGATTATAAATGGCTTGATGAATACTTAAGTTTATTTAAGTACTTTATGAAGAACACACACGGTGTAAGAAGGCTTGGAAGCGCTGCAGCCGATATGGCTTATGTAGCCGCAGGAAGATTTGAAGGTTTTTATGAATACTCCTTAAAGCCATGGGATGTTGCTGCCGGAACTATAATTATTAGTGAAGCAGGTGGCAAAGTGAGTGATTTTAGCGGTAATGATAATTTTATTTTTGGACAACAAATAGTTTGCTCAAATAGCCTTATTTTTGATGAATTTCAAACCATTGTGTCCAAATACATGCATTCTGATGACACAAATTCTTAAATTAAAAATTTTGTCGATATTATCATTTCATATAACGATATTTTTTTTGATAAAAAAATTGTAGATTTTGAAGTAATTTATAAATTTGCCACAATTAATAAAAGTAAAGTTAGTTATTAACCAATAAAGAAAGGTAACTTGCAAGACGTAAAAATTTCTGAAATGCTTGATATTTATGAGTTTTACGACAAAATGGAGCGTAATAAAATTATGCTTTCGTTCAAGGGTGATATCACCGCTGAGTTGCTTACCTCTATACTACAAATTATGGAAAGCAAGTTAGACAACTTGCAAGAGGAACCAAAAATCAAGAAAAAAGTATATAATGTACTTGTAGAATGTCTGCAAAATTTATATCATCATTTAGATGTAGATATAAATGACAATTCCGAAAAAGCAAAAAAGTACCGTTCGGCCATCTTTATGATTGGCAAAATAGGTACAGAATACAACATCATTACAGGAAATTATATCCTTAACGAAAATGTAGCTTCTCTGCGCGAAAAGCTAAATAGAATTAACGTAATGAATAAAGATGAGCTAAAGGAATACTACAAAGAAATACTTAACAACGATGAGTTTTCCGAAAAAGGTGGTGGTGGTCTTGGTATGATTGATATCGCTAGAAAATCAGGACAAAAGCTAAACTTTAACTTTGTTGATATTGATGACCAGTTTTCATTCTTTAGCCTTAACATTAAAATATAGTAAAACCTACACAACCCTTTATAAACACTATGGAAACTTTATTAATAGAAGGCTCAGCAAAAACACCAACCATTAAATTTGATGCAGAGCAAGGAATTATAGAAATAAAAGGAAGATCTATTCCTGAAAATTCAATTGAATTTTACAAACCATTAATCGATTGGTTAGAAAAATACTCTAGTAAACCAAAAACAGATACAATAGTAAATATCCAACTTGAATATTTTAACACAAGCTCTTCTAAATGCATTTTAGATGTGTTTAAAAAGCTTGAATCAATAAATAAGGGCGGACAGAGCCAGGTTATAATCAATTGGCATTACGAAGAAGATGATGAGGACATGAGTGAGGCTGGTGAAGATTATCAAGCTATCATTAATGTGCCTTTTAAAATGGTGATGGTGCAAGAATAGTTAACTCATTCTATTAGCAATTAAACTAAAGCCTGTTTTAATCAATTAGAACAGGCTTTTGCAATTCTATTAGCCCAGCTGTATATTTTATGATTATATCCTTTAGACGGCTTTATTCAACACCAAACAACACTTAATGTTGGCACAAATAAACACGCTGCTTATTGCCAGCGAAAAGTTTCTATAAACCTATCAATATCCTTACTAATGTAATTTAATACAGGTGCAATAGAATCGGCATTGGGACTTGAGTTAAAATACAAGGCACACCTTAAAAAATGCTTGGTACTGTCTGTTAAATAAAACTGTACCTGAGAGGCACTGTTGCCACTTAAATTGTAAATTAATCCATACACACTTTTAGATTCATAGCTGATTGGAATTTCCTCAATACCATCTGCTTTAACAGTATGCTTATAAACTAGGGTTCTTGAGTTGCTTAATTGTTTTTCTAAGTCATCTTTTCCTTGTAAAGGTGAATAACTTAAATGTATTGTGGCGTTGAGCTTAGGGTAATCGATATTATACCAGCAGTTTTCAATTTGGCTGCCCTCGTATACATTTGCGTTGGCGTATTTTGAGTATTCAAAAGAAAAAGGGCAATTTGTTGCAATCGTTTGATACGTATTTGTAGGCAAATCTATTCTAAAATAGCCCCTTGGTTTTGGTGTATAATCTTCATCGCAAGAAGTAAATAAAATAGAAATCAATAATAAGAATGGCAGTAAAACACTCGGGATTATTTTTCCTCCATCATGAAAAGTACCTTGCTGGTTGTGATTAAGTATTGTAAGTTTAATTCGTTTTATCCTTCTTTTATCAACCGATTCAACCGTAAAAACATAATTGTCGAAGGAAATTTTTTCATTTTTTACAGGGATTTTTCCACTCAATTCTAAAATAAATCCCGCTAATGTGTCTGATTCTCCTTTTTTATCTTCAAAAACCTCACCATCAATATCCAACACCCTATATAAATCATTTAAAGGAATTTTTGCTTCAAAAATATAATTGTTTTCGTCAAGCTTCGAATAAACCAACTCCTCAACGTCAAACTCATCATTAATTTCACCTATAACTTCTTCAATAACATCTTCGAGTGTTACAATTCCGTTAGTCCCTCCATACTCATCTACAACAATAGCCAGATGTATTTTTTTGCTCTGAAATTCTTTCATTAAATTATCAATCTTTTTGCTTTCAGGAACAAAAAATGCGGGCCTTAATAAACTTTGCCAGTTAAAATCATTGCCTTTGTCAAGATGAGCAATAAGATCTTTAATAAAAAGCACCCCAACAACTTTATCCAAAGTTTCGCTATAAATTGGCACTCGAGAGAAACCATTTTTTACTATGAGGTCAATAACTTCTAAAAACGGAGTATTTTCATCAAAAGCAACCACATCAATTCTTGGTTTCATAATCTGACTTACTTCTGTATTTCCAAACTCCACAATTCCTTGTAAGATTTTCCTTTCTTCTTCGGGCGTGTGTTCACTTGAAGTAAGCTCAAGGGCTTGAGATAGTTGATCTACCGACAAATCGGGTGTTTTTTGTTTTATTCGCTTATCAAATGCACCGGCAATACCCACAAGGATCCAAACAAACGGAGTCAGCAATCTTTGAACTATATCAAAAATATACACCATTTTTAAAGCTAAATCACGTGGATTTTTTGCTGCATAAATCTTTGGAATCACCTCACCAATAAGTAGAATTACGAAAGTTACTACCACAACTTTAATAAGAAATCCTGTTAACGGACTATCACTAAAGTTGAAGTGTTGTTTAAAAAGCATTTCAGAAATAATTACCACGCCAATATTCACCAAATTATGACTCATAACAATAGTGGCTATAAGGCTTTTAGGTTTATCTAATAACTGAATTAATTTTTGTGCGTGGGTGCTATTATCTTGCTTAAGTTGTTCATAATCGGCCGGTGCTAAAGAAAAGAAAGAGACTTCTGCAGCTGCAACTATAGCCGAGAAAATCAATAGCACACCTATAACAGATAACTCTACGAATGATTGTGGCCCAAAGCCATGAAAAATAAATCCTGTAACCATGCCCAAAGGGCAACTGACCGAACCGTCCAAGTTAGTTAGTTTAAGTTAAACTTGTAAATCGTCTGAAACAGCAGAAGAATGATTAGCGCTAGCATTATCAGATGAGTTTCCAGCAGCAGAAGCATTACTTTGACCTATAATACCATCTTCTCTTCTATTGCCAATTAATATTGTAATACTATCTCCATAAACCTCTGTGGTATATCTTTTATTCTTGTCTTTATCTTCCCAGGTACGTGTTTTTAGCTTTCCTTCCACTAAAATTGTAAAGCCTTTTTTTAAAAACTTTTCAGCGTATTCGGCTTGGGCTCTCCAAAGCACAATGTTGTGCCATTCTGTTTGTTCAATTTTATTGCCATTTTTATCTTTGTAGGTCTCTGTAGTAGCTAGTGGGAAATTAGCAACAACTGCTCCACCTTCTAAATGTCGAACTTCAGGATCTTTTCCCAAATTACCTGCCAAGATTACTTTATTGATACCAACCGATGCCATGTATAATAATTATTTGTCGATTTCAATTACCTTGAACTCTGTTCTTCTGTTTGCTTGGTATTCATCGTCGTTGCAAAGAATACCATCAACGCATTTATTCACAGGTTGGCTTTCACCATAACCTTTAGTTTTTATTCTATTAGCTTTGATTCCTTTAGATACAATATAGTTTTTTGCGCTTTTAGCTCTTCTAAATGAAAGATCTTGATTGTAGTTGTCTGTGCCTCTGCAATCTGTGTGAGAGCTTAACTCTATAGTTACTTTAGGGTTGTCTTTTAATCTTTTTACTAATTTATTTAATGCCTCAAATGCATCGGGTCTGATTTCAGATTTATCATAATCATAAAATATTGGTCTTACCCCTTTGTCATCGACTTGGTCAATTACAACAGGCCTTCCTTTTACTAGTTCTTCCAATGAGAAATCTTTAGTAATATCTCCTACTTGATTAACTGTTGTGATATCTTCGGATTGGCTAAAAAATCCATCTTTTGATACAGTAACATCAAAATCTGTGTTTGGAGCTAATGCATAAGCGTAACTTCCATCCTCAGCCGAAACAATTGTATCTGTTATATTTCTAGCTTTATCAGTAACAGCAATTTTAGCACCCGCAATAGGTTTTCCATCAACCTTACTTACTATTTTACCTCCAATGTTAACCTTAGAAGCTTGCAAAATAAACTCGTAAATTTTATCGGTTCCTTCTCTGTTACTACTTAAATAACCCGTTTTGCTATCGGCATACATCATAAATCCAAAATCATCTCTCGAGCTATTAATGGGATAGTTTAAATTTTCAATTTGTGACCAACTATTGCCAGTTTTCATTGCTTTATAAATATCTAAACCTCCTAAACTCTTATGTCCATTTGATGAAAAATATAAATTTCCTAAGCTATCAACAAAAGGATACATTTCATTACCAGCGCTATTAATTTTCTCACCTAAGTTTGTTGGTTGCGCCCATTTGCCACCCTCCCATTTAGTTTCATAAACATCTGTACCGCCCATACCACCTGGCATGTCTGAAATAAAATACATAGTTTTACTATCTGCTGTTAATGCAGGATGTCCTACAGAGTAAGATTTACTATTGTATGGAAACTCTGCTGCTTTAAGGTATGAACCATTTGCAATGGTATCTTTATTAATTTTTAGACCAATAACATTTTCAAGTAATTCAGCGTTAGATAAGCCATCGGTATTGCTTGTTGTATAATAAACTACGCTACCATCCTTAGAGTAAGTTGCTGATGCAGTGTGCAATTTGTTTTTATTGATATTTCCATTAATTTTTTCAGGTGCAGAATAAGAACCACTTTTATCCTTTTTTGTAAAATACAATTTGTAATAAGATTTTCCCGTTTGTGGAACTTTATCTTTTCCTTTACCATCTATACTTGCACTAATAACTAAGCCATCTTTGTATTGCACTGGACCATAAAACTCCGTTACATTTCCAATTTTAGCATTGGTTACGATATATTTTGCAGTGTCCTTCATAAACGCTTCTGGAGCTTCGCATGATTTCAACATATTTTCGGCCATTTTATCACCAGGGTTGGATTTAATATATTCTCTTAAAATGGTGGCTGCCTCGCTATGCTTTTTGTTTGCAATCAACATTTGAGCATAATAAAAACGATCGATTGGCTCGGCATTAGGTTGATTAATTACCTTAGCATAAGCATCAACGCCCTTCTTCGTTTCATTCATCAGTCGATAAGTGTTTGCCAGTTTTTTTTGAGCAACATTGTCCGACTTTTTAGAAACTGCTTTTTCGTAGTTTTTTGCAGCTTTAACATATTGAAGTTGCTCCATGTTTTTGTCGCCTAAGGCGGTATAAATCTTGGAACATCCGCTTAAAATAAAAAGCGAAAGCAAAACTAAACAAGAGGTGGTAATATTTTTCTTCATTTTACGGTTTATCTGTGGGTATAATAATGCTCCTTATTGCTTAAATTAAACTAAAAATAACGAGGGTTTTTACTTTTCATAATATCATGGCCTAAATCAATTCCAATCATAATTTCGTGTGAACCTGATGAATAACGATTGATAGCATTTGTAGTGTAATCATAGGCATAACCAACTCTAAACATAGGATTTATTTGATATTCTATAATACCAATAACTGCTGCATTGGTTCTATAAGATGCTCCTATCCAAAACACATTATTGATAAGAACATTGCAGTTAATATCTGCTTGTATGGGCGCAGCTTTTTGATATTTTACCAATACCGATGGTTTAAGTTTTATCATATCACTTAAATCAAATACATAACCACCTGTAATAAAGTAGTGTCTTCTTGAATCGGATGATTTGTTCAAATCAAAATTAAAGTTTTTAGCAGGATCGTGAGCTATCAATGTTGGTATTGAAACCCCAGCATAATACTTTTTTGTATAATAATAAGCTCCTGTTCCAAACTTAGGCAAAAAAGAACTTTTGATATTCGTTGCAAAAGCTTCATCGCCACCAACTACAGTGCTAACACCTTGCAAATTACTTGAAACAACCGATGCTCCTGCTCTTAAACCAAGCGAAAGTTTTCCTTTTCCTAGTTTTAGGTGGTAGCTGTAATTGGCCATAATATCATTTTGTGTAGTTGGCCCAATTTTATCGTTAGCAAAAATTAAACCCCAACCCATCGTTTGTTTTCTTAAAGGACCATCAATCCCAATAATGTTAGTTTTGGGAGCTCCATCCCATCCTGTCCATTGATTACGATGAAGTAAGGTAGCACTTACGTACTTATGACTGCCAGCATATGCAGGATTGAGGAACAATCCATTAAACATATATTGACTAAGCATAATATCCTGTTGTGCTTTCAAGCCCAAACTTGAAATGATTAAGGATGCTGCAATGATTAGCTTTTTCATGTGATATATATTGAAATTCTAAATATTCTTAAATTATTATTTACGTCTTAGTTCAATCCAACGATTTTCATCTACTTTACCGCATTCGGGCGAGTCAGCCGTGAAAACTACAAAATAGGTGCCTTCTGGCAAATCTTCTCCATTTTTTCCTCGGCCTAGCCAATCGTTTTGGTATGGACCTTCGCTGTTGTAAACTTCATTCCCCCATCTATTAAAAATGGTAACATTGTTAGTAACAAATACTTTAATTCCAGGTATAATTAATTCATCATTAACCCCATTTCCATCAGGTGAAAAACCTCTAGGCATTTTTTCTAAAGCAGCAGGAGGTTCAGTTAATGTGGTAGATCCCTCAACAGTGCAGCCAAAAGCATCAGTTACAATAACCTTATACACATTATCTTCACCTGCTTTTAGGCCACTAATCATTTGTGTAGTTTCGCCCGTAGCCCATGCATAAGTGTATGGCTCTTGTCCATTTGTTACAACTGCTGTAATCTGCCCATCGCTCCCTTTCGGACAACGTACATTCCAAAATCCATTATCATAAATCAAGGCATCTAAACTAATTTGCATATTACTTAATCCCTGTGGTATCCAAACAGAATCCGATGTGGCAACACACCCAAAAATATTTTGTGAAGTAACCGCAAATAAACCTGGTTGAGTAATTGTTATAGATGAAGAGTTTGAGCCATTACTCCATTGGAAATTAGAACCTCCTGTTGCTACTAACTCCACTGATCCCGCGCCGCAAGATAATTGACCATTTATTGTTATAATTGGAACTTGAGCCGCAGGTGCTGTAGAAACCGAAACAGATTGAGCAGTAGTTGTACAACCATTTGCTCCTGTTACTATTACTGTGTATGTGCCTGCAGAGTCAACAGTGATAGTAGAATCTGTACCAATATTAATACTTTGATTGTTTAAAAGTTGTGTCCATTGGTATGATGCATTTTCGTTAACAGTCAATATAATTGAATCACCTGCGCAAAGCTGTGGAGAGTTGCTTAAAGTAATTACCGCTGTTGGGTTAAATAAAGTAGTAACAATTACCGTATCGCTGCCTAAAGAACAACCATTGCTATTGGCCACGTTAAGTATATAAGTTCCGGCATTAAAAATAGTTATGCTTTGTTGATTTGAACCATTGCTCCATTGATTTCCCGTTGGATTATTTGATGACAACAAAACTGAGCCCCCAATACAGAATTCAGTAGGACCATTGGCTGTAATTTGAGCTTGACTTCCTGCACCAGATAGCACTGTTATTCCTATAGCATTTGAAACTGAGGTACATCCGTTTGCTGCAGTTACTTGAACGGAATAATTACCCGATTGATTAACAACTATTGATTGGCTTATTTCATTATTTGGACTCCATAAGTAAGAGGCTCCAGCGCTAGCAAATAAAGCTACCGAATCGCCTTGGCAAAATGTAGTTGAGCCATTAGCTGTTACTGTTGCTTGCGAAGGAGCTGCTAAAATAGTTACAGTGGCTGGTTGCGAAGTAAATGAACCACACGTGTTATTAACAGTTACAGTAATAGAAGTTGTACCAAGCGCAGAAACTGCTATTGTTTGAGTTGTTGCACCATTTGACCATAAATAAGTAGATCCAGGATTTTGAGCATCTAAAGTTACAGAACCACCACATTGTGTAAATGGTCCTCCTAAATTAACCGTTGGCGGTGTTTGCACAATTACATCAATAGGTAATGAGGTGGCAGAACATCCACTCGCATCGGTTAAAGTAACTGTATAAGAACCTGTTGTATCGGCATAAATTGAAGTGCCGATTTCATTGGTATTCCACTGATAGTTTAAACTTCCTGCACAACTAGTACAAATCATTTGAATGTTGTCAACAGCAAAATCATTACCACCAGACGCACTGTTCATACTGTGCAATGAAACACTGGCTGAGCTAGAAGCGCCTGCTGTCCATAAATTACTGTAAGGAACCCATGTATTTACAGGGCCTGGACAATTCATAACAGGCCCAACATCTACGCCATCAACTCTTAATTGTATACTGCCTGAATTATTATTGGCAACCAAAGAAGCAAGAAAAAGCGAAATATCATATGTTTGATTAGGAATAACTGTTATTGATTGTTTCCATATAAACTGACCGCCATTTGAGGAGCCATTTACCGCCAAGAAGTTACCAACGCCACCTTGGCCAGTTCCTACAAATGCTGGGTGGTTTAAGCTCGCATTTGAGGTTACAAAAGTTGTTCCCTCTGGTTGTAAATTGTTTTGATAAATATATTGTGTTGTAAAGTCGCTATTTCCGCCATCAAACTGACCATTTACAATTATGTTTTGAGCTTGTTGAACATTTGTTACCTCCAATTGCACTGAGTCGCCAACACAGAAGCTGGTTGGTCCGTTGGCTTGAATTAAAGGTGTGGTTGGCAATGGGTTTATTAAGACGTTTATTGTATCGCTGGTTTCGCTATTACACTGATTGCTTACCACAACAAATACAGTTCCACTGCTGGTTAAATTTGCAATCTGAGCGCCGGGGATTTGATTGTTTCCTGTTAAATCTGTCCAAACATAAGTAGCGCCTATTTGAGCACCAGCATCAACATTAACGCTTCCACCACATTGTGTAATATCTTGACCCAAAGTAACAGGTGTAATATTATTCAAAAGTGTTACGGTGAACGACTGGGAAACAGCAGTACATCCATTTCCATTATCAACAGTTACTGTATAAACACCTGATTGATTTACTGTAATACTTGGTGTAGTTGCTGCACCTGGAGTCCATTGAATATTGTTAATTTCGCTGGATGTTAAAACAATTGAATCCCCCTGACAAATAGTAGCTGGGCCGTTTGCAGTGATGATAGGTGTTTGCGCTGCAGGTGAAATAGTAACACTTGCTGTATCACTTGTTACAGTTCCACAGGCGTTGTTTATCACCACTGAATAATTACCACTTTGCGAAACAGAGATAGTTTGAGTTGTTGCACCGTTACTCCATAAATAAGAAGCGCCTACATTAGCATTTCCAGCATCTAAAGTTATTGTACCTCCACACTGTGTAAAAGGGCCACCAAGCGTAATAGCTGTTGACAGAGGCTCATCAACAACTACAGTAGTTGGCAATGAAGTTGAACTGCATCCTAGGGCATCAACAACACTCACTGAAAAAATACCTGATGCATTTACTGTTATCGATGGAGTGGTTAAACCGTTTGACCACAGGTTATCAGTTGCACTGCTTGAAGTTAAAGTTACATCACCACCTTGGCAAAATACTAAAGGACCACTTGCTGAAATTATTGGCGTTTGCGGTAATGGGTTTATGGTTACAACGGCTGTTGTACTTGTAACACTTCCACAAGAATTAGTGATGGTAACAAAATAATTACCACTTGTATTTACATTAATGCTCTGCGATACTTGGCCAGAACTCCACAAGTAATTGTTGTTAGTTGAGGCATTACCAGCGTCTAAAGTAATAGTACCACCACATTGTGTAAAAGGACCACCAAGATTAGGAGCAACCAATGGAGCGTCTACAACTACTGTTATAATATTTGAAGTAGCGGTACATCCATTAGCATCCGTAAATAATACAGAATAATCTCCTGAAGCTGAAACAGTAATAGATTGCGTACTTTCATTATTAGACCATTGAATTCCATTTGCTATATTAGAGGTTAAAACAACAGATCCTCCTTGACAGAAGTTAGTAACCCCATTAGCTGAAACAACAGGGGCATTTGGAGTATTAAACAAGGTCACATTGGCAATAGTACTTGCAACGGTTCCGCATGCATTTGAAATTTGAACCGAATAGTTTCCTGAGGCTGAAACCACAATAGTTTGAGTAGTTTCTCCATTGCTCCACAAATAGCTTGCACCAATATTTGCATTACCAGCGTCTAAAGTAATTGTACCCCCACATTGTGTAAATGGACCAGCTAGGTCTGTTGCTGTAGGTGGAAGTTGCACATTTACAGGAATGACATTCGAAGTGGCACTACAGCCATTAGCAGCTGTAAATGTTACAGAATAATTTCCAGATTGGTTTACTGTTATACTTTGTGTAGTTTCATTATTACTCCACAAATAATTTTGTTGGTTATCACTTGTTAAAGTTACAAAATCATTAGAGCAGATGGTTGTTGAACCGCTTGCTGTTATTACTGGCGCAGGTGGTACAGTTAATATATTTACAACTGCAGAACTTGATTGCACCGATCCGCAAGTGTTAGCAATAGTTACAAAATAAGTTCCACTTTGTTGAACAGTTAAAACTTGACTTGTAGCATTGTTATTCCATAAATACAAGTTACCAGGTCCTGCGTTTGCAGCATCCAATGTTACACTGCCACCACACTGTGAAAAAGGACCTCCTAAATCTGTTGCAATTGGAGGATTTTGAACAGTTACTGTTATGGAAGAGCTGCTGCTACAATTGTTACCATCATTAAAAGCAACCGAATAAACACCGCCTTGAGTAACTGTAATTGTTTGCGTTGTTTCGCCTGTACTCCATGTAATATTATTGGCAATATTTGAACTTAAAATTAATGAACCGCCAGCACAAAAAGTAGTCTGACCTAATGGCGTAATTACCGGCGCAGCAGGAATAGGATTAATTGTTACCTGGGCGTCTGTGCTTTGAACAGTTCCGCAAGTATTTGTTAGTACAACATTATAAACTCCTGATTGACTTACTGAAATAGTTTGGGTAGTTGCGCCTGTGCTCCATTGATAAGTAGTACTTCCAATACCATTACCAGCATCTAAAAGAAGCGAACCGGCACATTGTACAAAAGGGCCTCCCAAGTTAGGAGCATTTAATGGAAAATCTTCAGTTACAACTATTGGGGCTGAAACAGCTGTACAACCATTAGCATCGGTAAATGTAACAGTATATGAACCACTGTTTGAAATAACTACAGAGGGTGTAGTTGCTCCTGTTGACCAAACATTGCCAGTTAACTCTGATGAGCTTAGCACCACCGAGTTTCCTTGACAAAATACTACTGGACCACCCGGAGAAATTATAGGTGCAAAAGGAAGAGTATTAATAACAATATTAACACTATTACTAGTTACTGTGCCGCAGGCGTTTGTAACATCAACAGAATATATACCTGAAGTAGAAACCAAAATTGTTTGATTGGTAAGACCATTGCTCCATAAATATGTTGAACCCGGATTTCCTGCATTTAAAGTAACTGTACCTCCACATTGCGTAACATCATTACCAATGTTAACTTGCGCAATTGGGTTGCTAACAGAAACTACAACTATATTAGAAACAGCCGAACAACCATTTGCATCTGTTACTGTTGTAAAATAACTTCCAGCAGTGCTAACTGTAATATCTTGGGTTGTTTCACCATTAGGAGACCAAACATTTCCCGTATTTGCATTTGAAGAAAGTAATTGACTACTTCCATTACATAATTCAATAGGACCAGCTGGACTAATAACTGCGGCAGTTGGTAAGTTATTAATTGTTACATTTACTGTATTGCTGGTAGTGCTTCCACAAGTATTAGTTACGGTAACACTAATTGAAGCTGATGCATTTAACACAACAGTTTGAGTTGTTGCCCCATTACTCCATAAATAAGTAGCGCCTTGGTTGCCCGCGTTTAGTGTAACAGTGCCTCCACATTGTGTTACATCATTCCCCAAATTAACAATTGGTAAAGCTTCAATAGAAACACTTACTGGATTAGATACACTGGTACACCCATTTGTTGAAGTTACGGCAACGCTATAGGTTCCAGACTGAGAAACTGTATTTGTTTGCGTGGTAGTAATATTGTCGTTCCATAAATAAGTAACACCTTGAATTAGCCCAGCATCTAAAACTACGCTTCCTCCACATTGAATTATTGGTCCAGCAGGATCAATGATTGGTGTTTGTGGTGCAGGTAAAACTACTACTGTAACAGTATTTGAAACTGTTGAACAACCATTTAAATCTGTAGATGTTACAAAGTAATCACCAGCCGTTGAAACTGATATTGAAGTTGTTGTTTCATTATTTGGCGACCAAACATTTCCAGAAGCAGCAGATGAGGTTAAAGTAACAGCACCATTATCACAAATTTGAACTGTTCCAGTTGGTGTAACCGTTATTGGATTACTTACAAAAGATGTTACCAAAAATGGAGCTGAAACTGAAGTACACCCATTTACACCTGAAATAGTTACACTGTAAATTCCAGGAGAAGCAACTGATATACTTTGCGTTGTTTCGCCTGTTGGCGACCATACAAAACTTGAACCATTAACCGCAGTTAAGGTTGTTGAGCCACCAACACAAAATTGATTATTTCCAGAAATGGACGCCAAACCAGGATTGTTAACAACAACATTAATTACATTTGATTGAGAACTACAGTTATTAACATCGGTGGTAATTACACTATAAGCACCAGGAAGTGAAACATTTATATTGGAAGTTGTTTCGGTGGTATTCCAAACTATATTATTTGAGATGTCTGAAGTTAAAGTAACGGTGCCCCCAACACAAAATGTGGTTGGACCATTTGCACTAATAATAGGCGCTGTTGGGTTTGTAAGTACTGTTATTTCAACAGGGTCAGAAGTTGCTGAGCAACCTGCCACATTGGTAACAGTTACTGTATATAAACCAGCGTTTGAAACAACAATCGTGTTGGAAGTTTCGTTGGCCTGGCTCCATAAATTATTTGTATTACTGCTGCTAAAAAGGGTAACATTGCTACCTTGGCAAAATGTTGTTGGTCCAAATGCATTTATTGAAGGTTGTACTGGATTTTCTTCAACCACAACATTAATTGGAGCAGAAGAAACTGAACAACCATTAACATCTGTCAAAGTTGCAAAATAACTCCCGCTAGCTGTTACAGTTAATGAACCTCCCAAAACATTTCCTGGTGTCCAGCTGATATTTCCTGTGGCAGGTTGTGCATCTAAAACTACTGAACCTCCCTCACAAAATGTTGTTGCGCCATTTGCATTAACAGTAGGTGTTTGAGGTTGTGGTAAAAATGTAATCGTAACAGGCTGAGAAATAGCTGAACATCCATTGGCATCGGTAAAAGTTACTGCATAGGTTCCAGGAGCATTTACATCAATGCTTTGAGTAATTTCTCCATTAGGCGACCAAATGTTTCCACTTACATAACTAGAGGTAAGGGTTACTGTTGAACCAACACAAATATCAAGATTACCAGATGCAGTAATAATTGGAGCGGGAGGTGCATTAGGGACAATTGAAATCTCAACCGGTGCTGATGTTGCAATACATCCATTGGCATCTGTAACAGTTAATGTAATGGTTGATGCAGCACTAACAGTTATACTTTGTGTTGTTTCGCCTGTGCTCCATACGTTGCCAGTGGTAAAGTTTGATGTTAAAACAACACCTGAACCTTGGCAAATAATCGTTGAGCCATTGGGTGATATCACTGGTATTGGCAAAGGATTTGCAGAAACATTAATTAAATTAGATTGAGCTGTACAACCATTAATATCAGTAATTATTACACTGTAACTTGCTGAGTTTTCGGCTGTAATTGAAGTAGTAGTTTCACCATTAGGCACCCAAGCATATGAAACATAATCGGGCGATGTAGTTGAATTTAAAGAAACTGAACCTCCTTGACAAAAGCTAGTATTACCATTTGCAGAGATAACTGGAGGCACAGCAAGCGAAAACTGACTAACATTTACTGCAACACGAATGGTACTTTCGCAATCAGGAGTATAATCAACAACCCAAAAAGTTGTATCGCTACTTACCGTAACAGTTAAAACATTTGATCCTTCTAATATAATATTTCCACCTGTTTCGGCATCATACCATCGGTAGTTGGTTGAGCCAGATGCAACTATATTAATGGTTTGTGTGCCGCACACATTTAAATCTTCCACAATAGGCCCACTGTATTCTATAGCGCCAATATCATAGGCAGTTCCGAAGTTTGCTCTAACAAACCCTCTTTGATCTGTAATTGTTGCTCCAACACTTGTTCCTGCATCTATAGCTGCACTGCATGCAAGAGGCAAAACCGTTGGGGTAACTCCACCATTGTTTTTCAATTCATTACTTAGTACAAAGTTTGTCGCTAATCCTATTAAGTTACCAGTAGTATTGCCTGTAAAATTCATTCCTAAAGGATTGTCCACTAAATTGTGCCCATTGGTTGAAGCTAGGTTGCCAAAAACAGCACTGGCTCCATTTACAGCAGTGTTTCCTGTAATTATAGTATTATTGGCTTCAACACTTCCAAGGTTGATATAGATTCCACCTGCAACATCATCGGCTGTATCAAAAGCAAAAGTACAGTTTTTAATGATTACAGTTCCAATGGTTGCTTTATCTAAACCACCCCCAATAGCAGCTCTGTTGCCAAAAACTGTACAATTGTTCATTAAAAGTGAGCCAAAATTCATGTAAATACCGCCACCCAATCCAGCTAAGTTAAGGTTGTAATCAATTGTTGTATTGTTGATGGTTACATTAGCGTTATTGGTGCAAAGACCACCGCCTAAACCATTATTTACAAAATTTTTGGTAATTTGGCAATTGTTAATTGTAAGGTTTGTGTTTTCAACATATAAACCACCACCTGTTAAGCTTGAACCTTTGGTAAGTATTAAGTTATTCAACTGAACCGTTATGGCAGCAAAGCCAACAGGTTTAATAGATAATACAGAGAATGAAGCAACGGCTATATTTCTTTCAACAGACAAACTATTATTAACGGGACCATTTATGCTTACATGGTTTCTAATATCAGCTAAAGCCGAATCTAAAACAATAGTGCCTGACACTCCTGTCATATCAATAACATGAGGCGAACCTGCTGTTGCGGTTGCATCAAAATTGGCGGATACTAACGCGGCTCGGAAAGAACCGGGTCCATTATCGTTCGTGTTGGAAACAGTAAAGTTGGTAGCTTTTACAGGCGCTATAAGCCCTATCAATGTAATAACAGAAATAGAGAACAAATTTCGGAAAGAACCAAATTTGCTTTTGCCTGAATCTCTTTTGCAGTGTAAATCTTTTAACATCATTTTACTTGTATAAGAAGTATTAATTGGCGCAAATTTATTCTAAATTTTGACATCCGGTAATATTTTGTTTATAATTCGACAGAATTGTGTTTTATAAAGGTTGAAAACCTCCAATAATTTCGACCAATTAAACTTTTATTATCTATTTTAATTTTATTGTGATTTTTACTACATTCGCACTCTAAAAAATAACCCTTATTTATTGAGCTTATGAGCATAGAAAAAGTTATCATAGTTGTTCCAACTGATTTTACAAAGGTTGCAGATACAGCTGTAGAGCACGCCATTGGATTGTGTAAATCTATTGCTAATTCCGAGGTTGTGTTGTTACATATTATTGGTAAAGAAAAAGAAAAAGCTTCTGCTGAAGTTAAGCTTAAAGAGCAATCTGAAATTCTAACCCAAAAAACAGGTATAAAAGTTAGTTATGAGGCCCGGTTAGGAAATATTTTTGATGATATTGGAGCGGCTGCTACAGATTTAAAAGCTAAGTTAATTATAATGGGCACCCACGGAGTTAAAGGAATGCAACATATTACAGGCAGTTATGCTGTAAAGGTAATTACACACAGTACAGTGCCATTTATAGTTGTGCAAGAAAGAGGTTTTAGAGACGGTTATAATAATTTAGTTTTACCATTTGATTTATCTAAAGATAGTAAACAAAAATTAAGCCTTGCCATTAATATTGCAAAGGTATTTAACAGCAAAGTGCATATCATCTACCCTCAAGAGTCGGATACCTTTTTAGTGAATGCAATCAATAATAATGTATCATTAGCTAAGAGCGAATTAAGAAATAATAAGATAGAGTTTGATGTTAAAATGGCCGATGAAAAAGGTAATTTTGTGAAACAATTTTTAACCTATGCGGCAGCCAAAGATGCCGATTTAATTGCAATCGTAAATAGTCAGGAAATGGGTTTCCCTGAGATATTAGCAGGTACAGATGAACGTCAAATTATTACAAATGATGCTCAAATTCCTACCATGATTTTAAACCCTATAAAATCTTCTATCGGAGGAAGTGTTTTGTTTAACTAAACGTGACAAAATTAAGTGTAAATATCAACAAAGTAGCTACCTTGCGCAATGCAAGAGGAGGCAATATGCCTGATTTACTAAAGTTTGCTATTGATTGTGAACGATTTGGCGCGCAAGGAATTACTGTTCATCCAAGGCCAGACGAACGACATATAAAATACAGTGACTTAAAGCCTCTTAAAGAAAAGGTTTCCACAGAGCTAAATATTGAAGGCTACCCTTCTGAAGACTTTGTTAACATGGTATTACAAATAAAACCCCATCAGGTAACGCTTGTTCCCGATGCGCCTGATGCAATAACTTCAAATGCTGGTTGGGATACACAAAAAAACGAGGAGTTTTTAAGAAATATTATTATTCCATTTAAAAATGCGGGTATTAGAACATCTATTTTTATTGATACCGAACCTATGAATATGGTTTTTGCGATTAAAACTGGAACAGACTGTGTTGAATTGTATACCGAAGCATACGCAGCAAATTACAATGCAAACAAAGAAAAAGCTATCGAGCCATATGTAAAAGCTGCAGAAATGGCACATTCGTTAGGGTTAAAAATAAATGCAGGGCACGATTTAAATATCGAAAATTTAAAGTTTTTTAAATCTCAAATTACGCATTTAGACGAAGTATCAATAGGGCATGCCTTAATAAGTGATGCTTTGTATTATGGTATTGAGAACACCATTCAAATGTATCTCAAACAATTAAATTAATCATACTAACATCACACCAATAATAAACGTAATTAATCACACCCCTTAAAAACAACCACTTATGAAAAAACTTTTACTTACCCTCTTCACTGGGACTTTATTTACAATGAGTGCTTTTGCGCAAGGACAGCCTGATTTCGGATTTGAAATTCCCTTTGGTGGGTTAGGAACTAATCCTCAAGGTTGGACATCAGCCAATATTTTAGCGGGCACACCTCCAATTGTAAAGGAAGACACTGTTATATGGCATTGGGGTTCAAAGTCTGCCAATATTAAAACGAAATCAATTCCCGGTCTTAGCTCAAATACAGGGGGCTTAGTTCCAGATGTTTCTGGGTTAATGTTAACAGGTTCTATCATACCATTCCCTGCTGTAAGTATTAAACTTGGATTCCCATACAGCAACAGAAAAGACTCATTAGCGTTTTTTGTGAGATATGCTCCAGTAAACTCTGATTCTGGTTTTGTTAGTGTTGCAATGACGAAATTTAATTATAATGGCACAAATAAAAGAGATACTATAGGGCTAGGAATTGCATATGTGAGCGGTACAATTAACGAGTTTACATTAAAATATGCCGTTATAAATTATACAGTACCTACAAATGTTATACCTGACACCTGTGTTATTGCCGTATCTTCCAGTGATTTAGTTAATGCACAAGTTGGAAGCAGCTTATGGATAGATGATTTAAAATGGGGAACCATTAATACAGGTATTGTAGAGGCCATAAAAAATGAAAGTATCAAAATTACACCAAATCCAGCCAATGAGTTTGTTACCATTGATTTTGGAAGCATCTCAAAAGCAAAAGAAATTGAAATTTTAGATGTAAACGGAAAGCTTGTTGAAAGTTTTGGAGTAAACTCAAAAATTGAAACTTTTGGTGTGGGTCACTTAGCCAATGGCTTATATTTTTATACTGTAAGAGATAAAAATGCCGCTGTGTTATCTTCCGGAAAAATTACTGTGAAGCATTAGTGATAAATTAAATGCTTTTAAAAAGCGGGGTGTTATTAATAGCACTCCGCTTTTTTTTTTGCTGTTTCGGGAGTGTCGCAAAACAAAAAAGCCCTTTGTTAAAAAGAGCTTTGGTTGTTTATTATGTACCCGGGACGAGAATCGAACTCGTACAATCGCAATGATTACAGGATTTTAAGTCCTGCGTGTCTACCAGTTCCACCACCCGGGCAAAGGGCTTAATTAGTGCTAACACCAATCAATGTGGGTTTTAATTTAAATCCCTCTTTGTAGATGAAGAGGGATTTACTTATGAGCGAAAGACGAGATTCGAACTCGCGACCCCGACCTTGGCAAGGTCGTGCTCTACCAACTGAGCTACTTTCGCTTGATTTAGGGAGGGCAAAAGTACATAAATTTTTATTTCTACAAAATTTTTATGCGTTTTTATGTTTTTTAATTCTTTTATTACCCTAATTTTTAACTTCCTTTGCATTCCGTTTTGTGCATTGGCGCCCAATTCTAGCCTTATTTTATGACAAAAAAAGAAAAATTAATTCTATTTGTTCTTGCTGCTGCGCAGTTTACCCACATCGTAGATTTTATGATTATGATGCCTCTTGGGCCTCAATTAATGCGTATTTTTAAAATTAGCCCACAGCAGTTTAGCTTAATTGTGGCAAGCTACACATTTAGTGCAGGTATATTTGGTTTTTTAGGCGCCTTTGTTATCGACCGCTTTGATAGAAAAACAGCTTTTGTTATTGCATATATTGGTTTTACGCTTGGCACCTTAGCTTGTGGGTTAGCGCCCACCTACCATTTTTTATTAGCAGCACGGATATTAGCTGGCGCCTTTGGTGGCATTTTAGGAGCATTAGTATTAGCTATCATCAGTGATATTATTCCTTTAGAAAGACGCGCATCTGCCATGGGTATTGTGATGACTGCTTTTTCGGCCGCTTCTGTTTTGGGCGTGCCAATTGGACTTTGGCTCGCCAATCTCTTTACATGGAATGCACCTTTTTTATTTTTAGCGGGTTTTACCACAATCATTACTGCTTCAATCTTTAAAATTATTCCATCGTTAACCGAACATTTGCAATCAAAAGCCAATCGCCCAAAACCTTTAGATGTAATTACCAATGTAACCCGCGACAAAAACGCATTAAGAGCGCTTTTAATGATGAGTTTGCTCATTTTTGGACAATTTAGCGTTATCCCTTTTTTAAGTCCTTATATGGTTTACAATGTAGGTTTTCAAGAAAGTGAATTGCCTTTTATATACCTATGTGGAGGAATTGGCACCATATTTACTTTACCGCTCATTGGCAAGCTAGCAGATAAACATGGTCGTTTAAAAATATTTGGATATACAATTTTTCTTTCTGTTATCCCCATTTTGGTCATCACAAATCTTGGTCATATTTCAGTTTACTCTGCGCTCATTATCACTACTTTTTTCATGATTTTAGTGGGCGGGCGTATTGTTCCAGCCACTACCATGGTTACTTCAACAGTACATCCAAAAAACCGAGGAAGTTTTATGAGTATCAACAGCAGTATACAACAATTATCTAGTGGCACCGCATCATTTTTGGCAGGCATGGTTATCTTAAAAAACGCAGATGGAAGCCTATCACATTATAATTGGATAGGCTTTTTTGCCATTGCAGCAAGCCTTTTAAGCCTTTATGTAGCGCAAAAACTAAGAAGTGCCGATGGGCAGAAACTATAAGTAAAAGCATTTTTAGGGCAGATCTACTTTCTAGTTTTTTTATTTCACCATTTCAATGCAAATTGAGCATTGTAAAGCGCCTCAACTTCGGCCCGATGATGCTATAGAGCGTATTTCCTTGCGTTACATGGACTGCTTTTGCAAAGAAAGAGAGGCTGCAATCCAAATTGTAGCGCTTAAAAACAATTCGTTTATCAAAAAATATACATTTGTATCAAAAATAAACAATCATGAGCACTCTAAAATCCATAGCCTTACTTTGGTTCGAAGCTTTTAACAAACATGATATTGAAATGTTACTCGATTTATATCACAACGAAGCAGAGCATTACAGCCCCAAATTAAAAATTCATCAACCCGAAACCAATGGCTTAATCAAAGGAAAAAGTGCTTTACGCAACTGGTGGACCGATGCTTTTAAACGCTTGCCCAATTTACATTATGAAGTAATAAAATTGACCTCCGATGAAGAGCAGGTTTTTATGGAATACATCAGAAAAACGCCAGGAGAAGCGGATTTAAGGGTAGGCGAAGTGCTGGAAATTACACATGGAAAAATTGTAGCTTCGAGGGTTTATCATTCTTAAATAAACACGATTAACACTTCTTCAATAAAAAGCAAAGTATTAAAAACCCACTTTCACAATTTTTTCCCAGTAGGTATTATTTACTTTTATAAAATAAATACCGCTATCGAAGTACGTAAAATCAACTGTTTCCTTGTTTCTAGCGTTTGAAAATAAATATGCTCCTGCATGTTGCATCATTCCATTGTAAACTTCAATTTTCATTATCGGTTCATTTTTTAACACCACGGTTGCTTGGTTAGAAAAAGGATTAGGAAAAACACTACAAGCATCTGCATTTACAGATGCCTGAAGACCCGTAACGCATGCTATAGATTGATTTTGACGAAATGTAACTCTTGTACTCGAAGCAAGCGAATCTTGAAATGCCTGAGCATCTTGGCAATCATTTTTTAGAAAATAGCCTAACCATAGTTTTAAAAGATCGTTGGTTACATCTTGCTGTTCTTCTCTTAAAATGCTAGGGCTTGGAGAGCATGTGCTTTCTCCAAAAGTGCAGCTAAAATTTGAGTTTGCGAAATAACAGTGTCCTCCGCCAGTAATATTAATTTGAGTTTTATAAGCTGCATTGGTTGAATCGTACATCAAATCCTGATGCTGTGCCGGAGGTGTAACACAATCATTAACACCACTAAATAATAAGGTAGGCACCGAAACTTGCAGCGCAGCTGTTATTGATGAAGGGTTGGTATTTGCAGCAGCAAAGTTAACCAAGGTGGTAATTTGCGCATTGTTTTGTGCAGCTAAAAATGAACTGCCACCACCCATGGAGTGCCCCATAATGGCGGATGTGTTACCCACACTGGTTGCTGTAAACGCTGCTCCTGCTCCATTGGATTGCATAGTAGAAATTAAAAATTTTAAATCTTTCCCAAACTCGGTGTGATTGGGAGATATTCCACTCTCGGTGGTTGGAAAGGCAACAATATAGCCTTCCAAAACCAACATATCCCAAAAGTTTTGATAGGCGCTCCATGTCATCACAAAACCATGTCCAAAAGTAATTAAAGGAAAAGCACCAGGTGCAATAGGCGTATTGTTACCAGCAGTTGTTGCTGGATAATAAACTTCTGTAGCTATTTGCCTGTTGTTTCTTGCGGGGTCAACTAATGTGATGGTTGCATGTCCTACTTGCTGCGCATAGCCTTTTGAAAAGCTCATTGCTAAATACAATATAAAAATAAAACTGTTTTTCATGAAGCTATGTTTGTGCTTTAAACTTAAAAAAGCGATTTGTTTTTTAGAATTAATCAACAGGATTTTATGCTTTTTATGCTTTATCTTGATCTAAAATTATTTGCTTAAATTTATTCAGTTCCTCCATTCTTTGTTCATCTATAACCGGATATTCAAATTTTAATGTTTTAAGCTTATCTAAAATTAATTGACTAACAATTAACCGCATATTTTTTTTATCATCGGCAGGAATTACATACCAGGGCGCATGCTCACTAGCTGTGTTGTTAATACAGTCTTCGTAGGCCTTCATGTAGGCCTCCCAAAAGCCTCTTTCTATCACATCGCCTTCTTCAAATTTCCAGTTTTTTGCAGGGGTTTCAATGCGCTCAATCATACGTTTTCCTTGTTCTTTTTTAGAAACATTCAAAAAGAATTTCATAATTTGAATACCATTTCTGTGCGCATATTTTTCAAAGTTTTGAATATCTGCATATCTGTTTTTGAACACTTTTTCGGGGTCTGTAGTAATCTCTTGTGGTAACAATTGTGCTGTGGTTAATATTTCGGGATGTACTTTCACCACCAATACCTCCTCATAATACGAACGATTAAATATGGTCATGCAACCACGTTCTGGCAAATTAATATTAGTACGCCACATGTAATCATGTTCTAGTTCATTTAATGACGGACGTTTGTAAGCAAATACTTTTACACCATGCGTATTAATGCCGCTCATCACATGCTTTATTGTACTGTCTTTTCCTGCGGCATCCATAGCCTGAAAAATAACCAATAAACTATATCGATTATGTGCATACATTTTGCTTTGCAACTCATCAATTTCTTTAGTATATTCTTCCGATAGCTTATTGTACTCCGATTTGTCTTTATAAAACTCAACTACATTGGTTTTTGACTTTTCAATATTAAACTTCTGTTTTCCGTCAAACAGGTAGTCATCTAGTGATATTTTTAGGTTCATAAATGATACAATTTATTATTCGTTTTCCCATAATGGGAAACGCTCTAATTGAATTTTACCTTTGTAGAATATTTTTGTACTATTGGCAAATGACTCGGTAAAATCACTCACATAAAACTTACTTTTAACTGTTTTTGCTGTGTTTAACAAGCCTTTGTCTGCCAACAGATTAAAAACACTCTCTGCTACAATTTCGGCACTGTCAATAATCTTAACCTTTTGTTTATAATAATCTTCTATCTCTGGTCTAATTAGTGGATAATGAGTGCATGCAAGAATTAACGCATCTATTTTTTTTAGTTTTGGACGCTCCAGATAACTATTAATTACTGTTTTACTGATTTTGTTATTAAAAAATCCTTCTTCAATCATAGGGGCCAGCAAGGGAGTTGCCAGTGATGCCACTTGAAGAGATTGGTTTAATTCTTTTAATCGCTTTGCATAAACATCACTTTTAATTGTACCTTTTGTAGCAATAACACCAATTTTACCATGTTGATATAAAGCTGCCACTCGACTTACCACGGGTTCAATTACACTCACCACCATTGCTTTATCGCCCACTTGCTGTTTAACAATTTGATAAGCCACCGAAGAAGCCGTGTTGCAAGCTATCACAATCATTTTACAATTTTGTTTGATTAAAAAATCGCTAATTCTTAAGGCGTAATATTTTATTGAGTCGGCTGATTTTTCTCCGTAAGGGAAATGAGCAGTATCTCCAAAGTAAATCAATTGTTCGTTGGGTAATATTTTGTGTATGGCATTAGCCACAGTTAAACCGCCAATACCCGAATCAAATATTCCGATAGGGCTAGTATTTAATTTGTTTTTTATTGATTTTGCCATTTTAAAAACTACAAGAGGTTAAAACACACTTAGTATTACGTTAATTTTACGAAGATAATGAACTGATTTTACTTTCTACATATCAACACAACAATAACTCGTTAAAGTTTATTCCAAATTAGGAATGTACTTATTTTCAACAAATCTATACTCCTGATAACTCGTTGTAAAATCGAGTTTAACGCCCGTTGAGTCATTGTAACTATTGAATTTGCCTAATATGGTTCTTTCTTTGATGACACATGGATTATTTATAATTGAATCAACAAAAGTCACTTTAATATCTTTTGTAATTTCTTTTCCTCGAGGTGCATTTTTTAAAGCGCTTTGGTCAATCCCCATAACAGTATTATTTTCGTACCAAATAGTGGTATTTTGATTTAACAATGATATCACTTTATAATTACCATAAGATCTACTTCCCGCGTTTATTTTAGTTTCAATAATTAATTCAAGTATTGAGTCTTTATTAAAGTCCTTCGCTTTTACTCTGTAAATATTATCGTAGTACCAGCAACCATTTATCCAGAAGCCTTCTTTATTCTTAAAAAGCAACAAAACAACCTGAACAATATCGCGGCCTTGCAGTAATGAACACACCACAATGCACTCACTGTTAAAATAAGACGTATAGTGTCCTGGATAAAATTTTGGTTTTGAGCCTGGTGCTATGGTAAACGGTGGAGCGTTTTTTGAGTCGCTTGCTTTTTTTTGCGTAATTACAAGAGCAATTGCTTCATCTATACTTGGTGTTTGAGCGAAAGCATTTAACTGAAAAACTAAAATGAATAGCAGCATCTTTATAAAAATAAACTGCCTCATTTTAAATCTAAATTCTATAAAAATGAAATAATTCTTTGAGCGCACTCTGCCAATTCTTCTTGCGTAGGTTTAAGTTTTTCGGCACTAAAATTCATATCGGCCACAGTGTTCATAGGTATTAAATGAATATGCGCATGGGGAACCTCTAAGCCAATTACACACATGCCAACTTTTTTACACGGAAATGCTTTTTTTACAGCTGATGCAATAGATTTTGCAAAGTTCATGAGCTGCATATATTCTTCACTTTCGATATCGAAAATATAATCTGTTTCCTTTTTAGGTATTACAAGCGTGTGTCCATGCTTTAATGGAAAAACATCTAAAAAGGCTATAAATTCGTTTGTTTCAGCTATTTTATGGGCAGGTATTTCACCATTAATTATTTTGGTAAAAACACTTGCCATTTTAATCTCTGTTAACTTCTAAAATTTCGAACTTCATAATCATTCCTGAAGGTACTTTTATTTCGGCAAGGTCTCCTACTTTTTTACCTAACAATCCTTTTCCAATTGGTGAATCTACCGATATTCTTCCTGTTTTTAAATCGGCCTCTTGCTCAGGTACTAGTGTATAAGTAAGCTCTGCCTTGTTTGCTAAGTTTTTGAGTTTTACCTTCGTTAATATCAATACTTTACTTGCGTCAAGTTTAGACTCATCAATTATTCTGGCATTACTAACAGTGTCTTCTAATTTAGAAATTTTTAATTCTAATAAACCTTGCGCTTCTTTGGCTGCATCATATTCGGCATTTTCAGACAAATCTCCTTTATCTCTTGCTTCTGCAATTTGATTTGAAATACTAGGCCTTTCTTTAGTTTTTAAATAGTGAAGTTCTTCTTTTAATTTACGGAGTCCTTCTTCGGTAACGTAAGCTATTTGCGACATATTTTCTAGATGTTTACTACTGAGTATAAAATGAAAGAATCCCGGTTTTTCAACCGGGACTCTTTTTTAATAAGAATTCAAATATACGAATTACAATTTTAATCGCAAACCGATAGAGTGAACACCTGCAAATGGGTTAGTTGTGCGGTAAGCGTATTCAACACCAAATTTACGTTTACTGTCCTTTTTTAAAGGTATATCGGCAGAGAAACCGGCAGTTGGACCTGTTAAGGCTGTTAATCGCTCATCCGCATTAAAAATGCCCTTTTCGTAAACCATTCCTGCTCTTAACATAAACATTTCTTTAAACCCATATTCAAAGCCAATATTAAATTGATCTTGTGTGAAAGAGTTAGACGTAAAATTTAATGCTGCTGTAATTCTCTGGTTGTTGTTTTCTTTACTCAAAAAGTAATCATAAGAAGCTCCGATATTAACCAATGAAGGTAGGTCATAAGCTTGAGATCTAAATTCCAATGTTTGAGGAGCTCCAGTTGAGGTTAAACTTGCCTTGGTTGTCAAGCCATCACCTTGGTATTTAACTTGTGGCCCTACGTTTTTAAGGGAGATTCCAAAATGAACATTTTTTCTTTTCAATTCTTTATCCTTACCAAAGCTTGTAACATACTGAATGCCACCGTCAAAACAAACCCCGCTGGCTCTTAAATTGGCAATATTCTCGGAGATTACCTTTACATTAATACCTCCAAATATGCTATTGGAAAATTCCTTTGCATAGCTTAAGTTCATATTGAGGAACTGTGGTTTAAATGTACCAATATTTCCTTCAGGTTGCTCAACAGTGGTTACATTGATATTACCAAAATCCATAGCCATAACACCAAATGCCAACGCACTGGCGTTGCCCAGTTTTTGACTAAAGCCAAAAGAATTTATACTTATCCCAGTTCCAACTAACCAGTTAGTGCGAGCTGCAAGAATTTCTGTTTTTTCTGTATGAGCTACCCCTGCCACATTTAAATATTGAGCTTCTAGGCCCATTACAGAGGCTGAATTTGCGCTTCCCCAACCTGAGCTTCTTACAAAAGGATTGATGAGTAGTTGTGTACCACCAGCTTGGCCAGCGCGGTCTGAATTACCAGCTAACACAGTGCTAGCTAACATAATACTTGCTGTAAATGTCGCAAACCTTAAACGATTGTTTGATATCATAACAATACTTGTATTTAATTTTATTAAAACTGATCTAAATCTATTGGACGCATTGTGCCAAAGAACTTCACTATTTTTTCACCCACATCTGGCACATTAACGTGTATCAAATAAAGACCACTTGCTATTGGCACGTTTCTTTGATTTTTCAAATCCCAATCTAAAGATGTTTTAGGGTCATCTTTCTGAAACCTTCTGATGAGTGTGCCATTAACTGTGTAAATACTAATAACACAATTTTGTGGTAGATTGGTAATTTTTACAATATTATCTAACGTATTAGCTTCGTAAGCCGAATAAGCGAAATATGGATTTGGAACAACATTAATCAAGTCAAGTGCATTTTTAGATACATCATTATTTCCTTTAATGGCTGCCAATTCACCAGTTCCAAATGAATAAAGAGGGAAGTCGTAATTTTGAGCAACAGTTCCAGCTTGAGGGGCATTTGGATCGTAGCTACCACTTAACAATGGATTACCCGAATAATATCTTCCGTAAGGGCGAGCAACTCTCGCTTTTAATGTTACTGTAGTTGCCAAAAATTCAGTATTTCGCAAAGTAATAGGAACAAAAGCCCACATAGCGTCTTTATAAACTTTTTGTTTTTGCACGGTCACGTTGGCAAGTAAATTAGTTCTCATAAATTCACCTTGGTCGTATACTGGCATGTCCTGTGGTGTGTTAGCGGAGTGTCCAAAAACATAAACAACATGTTTTCCACCCATTATCATACCGGTAGTTGTACCATTTGTAAAGTTATCAACGAAAGTAGAAGTCGGATTCCAAATCATATCTCTTCCATTATCTGCAACTAGCCAAGAATCTTCTCCAAATGCCATATTTAATCTTTCGCCAGTTTCTACATTAATGGCATATCCCGGAAACCAACTCATTCCGATTGTACCCGATCCATCATCCTTACCATCCTTGTCGCGTGAAGGTGACTTTCTAAGATCGAACTTAGCTGCACCATTCTCTGCTAGAGCTGGATCATCTTGTAATTCAATCACAGGACAACGTGTCCATTTTGACTTATCTTTAGTGATTACAATATCAACACTTCTTAAATTACGCATTATCTCTTTCTTTCTTCCTGGAGGATTAAAATAAACATTGCTCCACGAAACACCATTTACTTCATTTGAAGTTAAAATATAAGGGGCCATCGTTCCATCTAAAACACCTTCGTAATATTGACCATCATCAATACCTGGAAAATCATTCCCAGTAAATATTGGAGGTCCTGGCACCGGATCAGGGTATGTTTGTGTACCTGAACGAATCCAATTAAATGCAGACTGTCCATCTTGATCTGGAAATCCAATCAACCATGTTTTAGTAGGATCTTCTATTTCGTAACTGCTGCTTACCAAAGCGTTTTGATTGTTATCCATAACCACACTAGGTGCAACTCCTTTAGTTATACGCACTGATAGTCCCCATTGCAGGATTAGTTTTTCGTTTTCAATATTAATGCAAGTGTCAGATGAAACAGAATCGTTAGTTTCAACATTGGTAAGCACCCAAGCTGCGGTGTCTACTGCTGTTAAAATATTTCGCACTCTTCTTATTAAATATGTTGTATCATTAACAAGACCTTGAATAGCAAAAACACTAGAATTTAATGGCACATTTGCATATACATACTCTGTATTACCACCTACAAGTCTATTTCTTCTGATGGCAGTTAATGAGTCAATTGCGCCACCTTGCAAACTAATTTTAGGCACCATTACATGACTTACGAATTTTAATTTAAATTCACTGTCAGGCACATTTAAGGGATCAATAACCTTTACCTCAACAGGGCCAGCTGTGCTTTTATACACTGGCTGATCAACTTTGCCTGATGCACTATTTAAAATTTCATCTATAGTAGCTTCGGTTAGTTCCAAATTTTGATATCCACTCCCTTGGCCTTCTAATCTTTTAATTTGAGGCCCATCACCATATCCACTTTGTAATGTTGTACCTCCATCTTGCGGGGAAGTAATATGAGGAATACCTGATACAGGAGCAACGCTCTGACCTTTTGCGTTTTTAGCACCAGAAATATATGGTTTTTTCTGCCCATCAAATGAAGAAGGGTCTGTTTGATTATATGTTTTAAAATTATTTGCTCCATACGCTATGGCTAAATAATAATATGTTTTATGGTTTACCAACTTTTTATCAGTTCCAGTTGCAAACTTATCTTCGGTCATTTTAAAGGAGTGTTTTATTCCGTTATTATAACCTCCTATTGTTGGGTTTTTTAATACTGGCTCATTGGCATTTAAACCAGGGTTAAAAGTGAAATTAACTAATTGTCCAAAATTGTTTTTAATATCACACTGAGCAGCAAGCCTAGCTTTGGAAGGATCATTTAAATCACTTTCAGAAGCAGTAACAGTGTTGTCTTTAACTTGATAAATTAAGTACCCTTCGAAATTGTATGTTAAGTCGTTTCCGGCTATTGCAGGAATCAAAGGATCAAGTTCTTCATAGCGCTCATTTCTATTATTGAACGTTACAATATTAGGATTAGAGATATACAATAGCAATTGATTATTTAATTCTTGAATCGTTAAATCTGGGGCACGTGGACCTTCCAATACAGCAAAACAATTATCAAACAATGCCTGTGCTTTTTTATCTGCAATTCTTACCAATTCAACTGAGGCTTTTGCTCCTCCCGACTGAGCTTGAGCCCAAACACAACCTGTTGTAACAAAGTTAACTGCTCCTGGCTTTAATGTGAATGGACCAGCAGAGTGAATAAAACGCCAATCGGCAGGTTCAGAACATTGCCAATCAACATTGTTATTTAAGCTATCGGATGTCCAAGGGAAACCAAATCTACAATTAACGCTTCCTCCGTAACCAGAACCACCATATGTAAGTTGAGTTCCATCTTTCCATTTAGACTGCAGATAATTATAAAAATGTGTTGCTTGTGAAGGGTTACCTTGCGCAGTTTGATCATTTTTAAAAATCATGAAATTCTCCATTCCAAGAGTTTCGTTTCCTACAATTCCATCACCATATCCACTACCACTAATTGTTGAGTCAGCAGGCACATCTACTGCAACACCATTTACTAAAAAAGGGTCAGCTTTTGGACCTCTAAAAAAGTCAACTGCAGAACAAGGAGGTTTGCTACCATAACTATTGCCTGAGCCTGAACCATCTTGATCATCGCTGTTATAACAGAAACCCAAACCGCTTTCAACATCACAACCTACAAAATCATCATCATACTGACCTAAATCTGGGTCATTCCAACTTCCAAAATAAGTGTTAGAAATAGTTACATTACTCCTGTTAATGATTTGATATTGATAAAAAGTCATATCATTAATTTCATCGTTAGTAGCAAAAGCAAAAGCTTGCGCTCTAATTTCAAGCCCCATAGGTTGGCCTCCCGATTCACTATGAATATTTCCTTTATCATTAAATACCCAAAATAAAGTTTGATCACCAAACAAGAAGTTAGAACAACCCCCTCCTGCAGAAGCGGTATTAAAAATGTCATATTTTGGGTAATCTCCATCCTCTGGACGGTAAAGACCATCGGCATTGATATCCCAAAATGGAGCAATGGTTAAATCTTCATTCAAGCTAACATTACCATTACCCGGATAATTAGTAATACTGGCAGGGGTTTCATAACCAGGAAAATCTGATGGAGATGCTAACCAAGCAGCAAAATCGGATACTTCTTGACGTGTAATTTGAAACATATTATCCCATCTTGCACAGCCTGTAGCATCAATTGAAGCATTGGTAACATCTAATGGACCTGGCCAAAAATCGTTTCCTGTTTGACGATAGGTTTGAGCTGCAGTTCTTAATTGACCACCTTGATCTAGTCCTCCAATCCATAATGCCGCAGCAAAATAAGAATGCTTTCCAGAACCCTTAGGTACTTCATAACGTGCTACCTCCAAGCCTTGATCCCACCACATATCGCCACCGCTCATGATTAAAGCACGCACGTTGTTAATATTTAAGTCTGCCTTTGCCGTTGCAGGTGTACAAGCTGAAGAGGTGGCACCATTTGCACCGACTCTTCCACCTTGTAGGCCAACATTTTCTTTTGCTGAAATTACCGACACGCTAATCGAAAGCGACAGGGCCAGCAATGTTTTCGTTCTTTTCATTTTGTTGTTATTTATTTGTTTAACAATATGATGTGCCAACATATTTATTGTTATTAAAAGTCTAAAGTTACACCCAATCTCATTCTACGAGGAAGAGAATAGTTGTTTGGATTATTTATTTTAATACTATACTGATCTATAAATGCAGTAGGACTTGGGAAACTGTTAATGATATCCTGTGAGGCGGCATCTGTAAGGTAACCATCATCACCTGGATTACCCGTTGCGCGATAAACGCTAATTATATTTTTAGCATTTAATAAATTTAACACCTGTAAATAAATATTTAAATTTCCTCTTTTTCCTGCTTTGCTACCTTCAACCTCAGCATCTCCCTTTTTCCCAAAAGTAACTGGGAAAGATTTTTGCACTCTCATATCGAAGCGATATTGGAAAGGCAAACGAGAACCATTTAAACTGCCTGAAAGTATTGATATTGTTGACAAACCGATAGCTCCTTCCTGAGAAATATTTCCTTGACGGCTATATGGTGTTCCAGAGGTAGCTCTAAATGTTAGGTTAGCACCAGCATTTGAGAAGATACTATACTTTTTGCCATTAATTTGTAACACTGGTCCATTGTAGTCTTTTCCATCGCCATAGCTATAATCAACATTGGCAACTATATTATGACGTTGATCAAATGACAAAGGCACAGTATTTCTTAAGTTGGGTTGGGTTGAGTTAGAGATAATATTTTGTGCATCACCATCTGATGAACCAGTACCATTGGCAAAAGAAAGTGTATAGTTAGCATTCATAGTAACGTTATTCGTTCTCCTTAAATCGTAAGCTACAGAAAAGCCTGTTACGGTTCCAAAATCTATATTTCCAAATGATGTATAAGAAACTGGATAAGCATAAGAAAAACGTGTTATTTGAATCATGTTTCTTAATTCGCGATAGAAAGCAGAAAGTGTTAGAGCTGAATTTTGTTGCTCGTTTAATACTTGTGTAAAACCTAATTCATAGTCGATTGTTTTCTCAGGTTTCAGATTAGGATTATTTAATACACCACCTGTATTAATATCCATAAAGTAGTAGTCAAAAATATTCATTCTTAACCTTGAAGGAGGACGTTGCGTTAACACATCATAATGTGCAAAGAAGTTTGCCATATCTGATATTGGGAAAGAGAAAGCCACACGAGGCATAAAGTTAATTTGAGGGTCATAATCCTTGAATGAATTTTTTGGATCAAAAGAGGCCGATCTTATCCCTGTGTTTTCGTTGTCTGTTGCACCATCTTTTGGATTAATTAAATAAGGAGTTAATTGTCCGTTAGAAGTTTGTTGTGCTAGTATTCTTGGATCTACAACCTCAACACCTTCTGTATTGTACCATCTGTTGTTATTTCTGTACCCCACAATTTGAGTAGGATCATTAATGCTATTAACATAAACTACGTAATCGCTCCCTATATTGCTTGGATGGGTAACACTTGCGCCATTAATTTCAGTAACATCACCAGCTGTGCGCGTTCCATATAAAGAGAATGGATCTTTTAAAACTTTTTGGTTAGCATCAAAACGGTCAATACGTAAACCTACATTGAATTTTAAATCTTTGAAGTCAAATCTATCTTGAATATAACCAGCCATGTAAATTGGGTTGAAAGAACCAACTGGACGGGTTAAATTTCCATTGGCATCCTTTTGGGTGAAGAAATCTTCAAATGCAACATTGGTTGTTTTATTTCCTAAATAATCATAACCATAATAGTTTACATAAGAATTACCGTTGTTCAATAAATCATCAGCGCTAAACATATCCAGCGTAAAATCTTCTGGTTTTAAATTGTGAATATCAACCCATTCGTTATTTGCATAGTTGAATTTTTTACGTAAACTCTTAGAAAATTGAGCTTCTTCATTTTCGTTATAACCTCTTTCGTAGTTTATGGTATCATAAGTTCCTCCGGTAATGTTGGTGGGTTTAGTTAAATCGATATCTGTAACAGCCTTGTTGGCCAATTGAAACATAAGACCCCACAAGCCAATCGGACTGATTGAATATCTGCTATCTGAACGTTGTTCGTATTCAAAACCAACTTGAAGAGCATGATTTTTAACATCCGCTGAAAAGCTAGTGTTTACACGGAACTGACTATTGTTATCAATAGCATAGCCACCATATTGACGACCTGTATTAAACCACAATCCATTTACATTTATTGGTCTATCGCCATTGATTAAACCACCATTCGCTTGAATTCTGTTTATATTATCGTAAGCAAATGAAGGGTCATCGCCCTGCAAATCATAATAATTAGAAGTAAAAGCAGCCCCAGTTGGGTTTTTAATGGTATCAGGAGTAAATGTTACTAAAGTATCTTGCCAACCATTTTGCACAAAAGCTTGTCTTGCTTGTTCGAAAGCATAAATTCTTTGTTTGTGAGTTTTGAATTGGCCTAAATAACCATAATCAAAAAACTTATCTTTGTGATTATCATCTTGTTCAACATTCTTTACTTTTGTATATGATGCTTGCAAAGTATAAAAAGCATTTTTTAAGTTTGCAGCTCCTTTATCTTCTTTTCCCTCTGGAGCAGAGTTGAACTTTTGAGTTAAACGACCATAAACCCTCCAAGTTTTATCGATTGACTGTGCGTTGTTTACTGGATTGAATAAAGCATATTCGTAAATAAAATCATGTCTATTATTGTAATCAACAGATCCGCCAAATGTAACATTTAAGTTTTCGGTTGGTTTAAAATCTAATTTACCGTTTAAACGCACAAAATTAGAGCGTACATTTTGTTTGGCTTTAATTTGCTCCATATCTGCTTTTGTAACAAATTGAGAACTTTGAACCAAGGTAAAACTACCATTAGGATTTGGGCGTAATGGATTTTTTTCTAAATCGGCCATTACATCATCTTTAACTTTCCACATCCCAATAGCAGATGGATCAGGATCTCTTTCTGTGGAGATTTCGCCAGAAACTATAAAACCTAAAATTGCTTTTTTGTTACCCAATGAATCTTTTTTGGTTAAGATTGGTCCGCCAACAGAAAAACCCAAGAAGTTGTACCCGAATTTATCTGTTAGTTCTGAGCTTATGGCCTCAACACCACCAAAGTATGTACTTTGAGGGCCTCTTGTAGTAATGTTTACAATCCCTGAAGTTGCATCTCCAAATGAAGCAGGAACACCACCGGTAATAACTGATACCTGTTCAATACTAGATTGAGGCAATCCTGCGGATCCAATCACACGCATTCCATCGATAAATGTTTCAGAAGATTCTGAACGGCCACCGCGAATGTTTACGGCATCTCCCTCATCAACCTGCGCAACACCAGCTGATTGAGCAACAACTGAATTTATATTTTTAGTCGCCATTTTGTCGTATTGATCCTTTGTTACCGTTTTGGAAGTACTGGCATTAGGGTCAATCAAAGGCACTTTATATTCAGTAACAACAAAAGTACCTATTTCAGTAATACTAGGTAACAGTGTTGCTGTAACATAAGTCATTTTTGCATCAAAAATATTTACGTTAGTAACTTCAATGCCGGCATAACCAGCATAACTTACTTTAATGCTATAAACACCTGGTTGAATTGGTTTAATTAGAGCCTCTCCATCCAAATTAGCTGCTGCTGCATTAATTTGTTGTTTACCAGCCATCACAACCACAGTAGCAAATGGTATGGTTTCTTTAGTTGTTCCATCAACTACGGTAACTTTTACGGACCCGCCTTGCGCCAAAACAGCAGCAAGCGTTCCCATTACCATCACAAAGGTTAAGTAGATTTTCCTTATCATAATGTTATTATTGTGTTAGATTAACATCGCTTTTCGAAGCGGGTAAAGATATGTAATAATTATTTTTTTTTCCAAATTTAACAAATGCGTTTTTTAAATTATTTTCTCTAAACCCTGTTATTCAGTATGTTTAATACAATAAGATTAATGAAATTGCCGATTAATTTTTAATATAATTTTTCATAAAAAGGTAAAAATGCACTATTTTTTAAATAAACGAAACAAGAAAAATTCTTTTTTTGGCTCATTTACTCTTCTAGATTTTTTCTTTGATTGTTTCATACGTTTTCTAGTTTTCTTTGTTTGAATTTTTTGATGTCTTTTTATACCTGCTTCGATACTTTTTTTTTCTTTAGCGTCAACAGGTTTTTGTACTTTTTTAGAATTGTTGTCTTCAGTTTGGTTGCTCTGTGCTTTACTTTGGATAATAAAAACCGGACAAATGAAGAGCAATAGTAGAAAGCATAATTTTTTCATAATCGAAAGCATTTAATTTTTCCAAATAAACAAAAAATAGTTGGCACATCCTTTTAAGTTTTTAATGAAGTTTGCTCATTATTCATCTAATAAAGTAAGAAGCGCATTTGTTAATTAATGTTGCCTGCATTATAAAATTAATTTTGTGTTACATTTGCAACAAGCATGATAACTAAATCTCACCAGAGAAAAATAGGCTTTTTTTTAGCTCTTTTGGCTCCCTTGTTTTACTGGGGTTGTAAAAAGCGCAAGAACACAGTTATACCCTATATTCCAGTAAATATTTATATCTACCCATCTGACCCTAGTTTTAACAGAATAAATACTCCTGGCGGTTGGACTTATTTAGTAGGAGGGTCAAGGGGAATTATAGTTTACAGGCGCTCAAACGAAGAGTTTGTGGCCTATGACAGACACTGCACCTATGATACAGAAAATGTATGTGGGCAAGTTGAAGTTAACTCTTCTCAAATAATTGCTATTGATAGTTGTTGTATGTCTGAATTTGTTTTAACCGATGGTTCTGTTGTAAAAAGTCCGGCTAGTGCTCCTTTGCAAGCTTATCAAGTAAGTTTTAATGGTAATGAACTGCACATTTTCAATTAAGTTGAACTAATTAAATATGTTTTTGTTTTAAGATTTTTATAAATTATAATAATGGAATTAAAAGATAAGTATTGCAACAGTCTTAGCAACTATTCTCGTTTTTTGACACGAGAAGTAAATATTGGCGATGTGCCGATGGGCGGTAACAATCCCATTAGGATTCAGAGTATGACGACTACTGATACTATGGATACCGCTGGCACTGTGGCCCAATCTATTAGAATGATAGAAAGCGGTTGTGACTATGTGCGCATTACAGCACCAAGTTTAAATGAAGCAAAAAACCTAGAGATAATAAAAAAAGAACTGCGCTTGCGGGGTTATCATACACCCTTAATAGCCGATATACATTTTACACCTAATGCGGCAGAGTTGGCAGCAAGAATTATCGAAAAAGTAAGGGTAAATCCGGGTAATTACGCTGATAAAAAGAAATTTGAAGTATTAGAATACGATGACATAACCTATCAGGCAGAGCTAGACAGGATTAGAGCGCGTTTTACACCTTTAGTAAAAATATGTAAGGAGTATGGAACAGCCATGCGCATTGGCACCAATCATGGTTCGTTAAGCGACCGTATTTTAAGCCGCTATGGCGACACACCACTTGGCATGGTAGAAAGCGCTATGGAGTTTTTACGTATATGTGAGTCTGAAAACTATTATAACATTGTATTGTCAATGAAAGCCAGCAATCCAAAAGTAATGGTGCAAGCCTACCGTTTGCTGGTAAACAAAATGATAGCAAACAACATGAACTATCCTTTACATTTAGGTGTTACTGAAGCGGGTGAAGGAGAAGATGGGAGAATTAAATCGGCTGTTGGTATCGGTACTTTATTGGAAGATGGGCTGGGCGACACCGTGCGTGTTTCATTAACTGAAGATCCAGAATTTGAAGCACCTGTGGCTATTGCTTTGGTGAATAGATATGTGAACAGAAATTTAAGTGCTAATGACAATCATTATGCAATTTTTGATCGTATTGAAAATAAGGAAAAGTCATACTACTCTCCGTTTGACTATAACAAAAGGTTAAGCAAAGAAGTTTTGAATGTGGGGGGATCAAATGTTCCAAGAATTATTTCGGATTTAAGCAATCGCAGTGAAATCAGTCCTTCTACCCTGTTTGGGATTGGTTATAATTATGCTGTTGCACTAGATAAATGGAATTTGACCGATATGGCTAGTGATTTTATTTACACTGGCGATAAAACAATTGGCTTTGAAATTCCAGGCACCTTGGGTGTAATTGTAAATAATGAGGTTTGGCAAAAAAACAATTCATTAACTAGACATTATCCTTTATTCTGCGCAAGCGAAATATTTACCGCAAAAAACATTAGTGAAGTTTTAAATTTTGTAGCTGTTGAGAGTACTACCCTAACTGAAGATTTTATCAATACTATCAAGAAAATGAATTCGGTAGTGCTGATACTTGATACCTTTGCGTTGCATGGCATGGCAGAACAAAGAGCCTTGATGGTAAAGTTGATGTCGTTGCAATGCGACTTGCCAATTATTATTAAAAGAAACTATAAGGACCTAGAACCTGAAACATTGCAATTATATGCAAGTACAGACTTTGGTGCGCTATTATTGGATGGCCTTGGAGATGGAACATGGTTAAAAGCCCAAGACTGTGGAAGTTTGGCAGCATTAAACAGTACAACTTTTGGAATACTACAGGCTACACGTACCAGGATATCAAGAACCGAATATATATCGTGCCCAAGTTGCGGCAGAACACTTTTTGACTTGCAAGAGACGACCGCTAAGATTAGAGAGCGAACGCAACATTTAAAAGGGATAAAAATTGGCATCATGGGTTGTATTGTTAACGGACCAGGAGAAATGGCAGATGCTGACTATGGCTATGTTGGCGTAGGTGTTGGAAAAATTACGCTTTATAAAGGAAAGGAAGTGGTAAAAAAGAATATTGCAAGCGAAGAGGCAGTAGATGCTTTAATTGGGCTGATAAAGGATAATGGGGATTGGGTGGAGGAGAAGGTTTGAGATTGTTGGGTTTGAGTATTGAGATTTGAGTATTGAGATTGTGGGGTTTGAGTATTGAGATTGTTAGATTTGAGTATTGAGATTGTGGGGTTTGAGTATTGAGACTGGGGGATTTGAGGATTGAGATTGTGGGGTTTGAGTATTGAGACTGGGGGATTTGAGGATTGAGATTAGGGGATTTGAGTATTGAGATTGTGGGGTTTGAGTATTGAGACTATGAGGATTGAGGATTGAGACTTTGAGATTTGAGGATTGAGATTGTGAGATTTGAGTATTGAGACTGGGGGATTATAATACTTTACTTTTTAAAATGAGGCGATGCACTTTTTTTTGCGTTCTTTATTGATGCGCTTTACCATACTGTTGTCGGCTACATCCATAAGGTCTCGTTTTTTAGGACTATATCTATAATTAATGATGGGCTGTTGGTCTAAGAAAGCAAATTGTTCGCATCTTTCTGGTTCAAATAAATTAATTTCGATTTGATAATAGTACCTAAATTCCTTTCTGTTTTTAAATTTCCAAGCGTGCAAATCTATGTTTCTTGTGTCTAGTTTTACCCATTTTTGGATGTACATTCCACCCCCTGGATTTATTTTAATATCATACTCTCTGTTTAACTCAAAGTTTTGATATGCTTTGCCATCTCTGTCTGTGGTAAGTTTTTTAATGAGATTTCCATTTTCGTATACCTCAATTTTTATTTTTGGTAGCGTTTGTTGTAGGTCTTGCTCCCATACTTTAAAACTACAATCGAATATTACAACTTCAGTTTGTGCTTGGGTTACACTTGCAAATCCAATAAAGGAAGATATGAGCAGAAGTATTATTTTTTTCATAATGTTTTTTAATTGAAGGTTGTAAAGTAGAAAGTGGGGTGTTTTATATTTGACAAAATATTACTTTATGAATACTGTCATTAAAATACGAATTTAAGTAAATCGTTTTTAAAAGCAAAACCCATACATCATAATTTAAATATCCATTATATATTTGTAAAAAAACTCACATGAAAAAACACTTTACTTTTATTATTTGCCTTTGTTTAGCCTTAGGGATAAATGTTCAAGGACAAAACGCCTTAGACTTTGATGGGATTGATGACTTTGTTATTGTTCCCAATGCATCATCTTTAATTACTACTGGTACAGGAATCAGTTTTGGTTTTTGGGTAAACCCAAGAAACACAACGCCATCCTTTCCTAATTTTGATAGTTTTGGAGGTTTTAGAAACAATAGCGATGCAGATTTTTACATCATTCAAATTGGTGCAAATACCATAGAAGCCAGATTTCGAAATTCTTCTGGAATTAATTTTGACATCTCCTTTAACGGACTTTTACTTAATACTTGGCAACATTTTGCATTTACTTATGATGGTTCGATGCTTAAGTTATATCAAAACGGAGTAGAGGTGGGTAGTCAAACAGCCAACGGCAACATCAGTAATGCCTCTGAGAGCCTATATATTGGAGATGGTTTTTATTTTGGTGGAGATTATTTTTTAGATGGCAAAGTAGATGAAGTTGTTTTATTTAATAAAGCCTTAGCGCAGTCCGAAATTGAATGTTTAACCCATGGAGATGTTGATACAAGCTCTGCAGAGCTGATGCTATACTATGGTTTTAACCAAGGCGCTGCGGGAGCAAACAATACAGGTATCGCCACATTGAATGGGCTTTCTGGTCAAGCATTTGGCACGCTCAATAACTTCACTTTAGATGGCAACAGCTCCAACTGGGTGCAGGGAGATATTTTTGCCGCTACCGAAATAGTAGGTATTTGTACAGGTGAATCTTACACTTATAATGGAACCGTATACAATAATCCTGGTACCTATTCATTTAATTTTCCTTTAACCAATGGATGTGATTCTGTATCACATTTTATTTTAAATGTTTCAACAGTTGACACTTCGCTTACAGCAAGCAACAGTGTTTTAACTAGCAATGGCATAGCAAGCGCTCATCAATGGGTGCAATGTGATAATAATTATGCTATTATTTCTGGTGAAACACAAGCTACTTATACCGTTACTGCTAATGGAGATTATGCTTGTATAATTACAAATGGCAATTGTGTTGATACATCAAGGTGTGTTACTGTTATTGTAACTGGCTTAGATAATAGTTATGAAGCCAATAATTTATCTGTATGGCCTGTTCCAGCAAGTAACATGATTGCTATTAGTGGACTAAACGGTTTTAATCACAATATTGAAGTTTTTGATGAAACTGGTCGTATGGTGAAGCAAGTAACACTTATTAAAAGTAAAGAGGTTAATGTTATTGATGTTGCAGCGCTTGAAAATGGAATTTATTATATGCGTGCAGTTGATGATTTAGGGAGTCAAAAAGTTGCTAAATTTGTTGTGATGCATTAATAATACCGATTACACTTTCAATTTAGTCTAATTATGGCATGGTCTTATTATGCTAATTTCAAGTAGCATCGGCATTAACCATTGCATATTTATTTTTTAGTTGGACTAAAGAATAAATGCAATTGGTATAATCTCATGAGAGTTTATCGAATATAAAAAAGCCGCGTGAGTTACGCGGCTTTTTTATTTGAGTAACTAATCCGTTTTATTCAGCATTAATTACCTTCATCATTTTTTGCTGATTACCTGCCGTTACTCTAATGAAATAAATGCCTTTTGCCATATTGGTACTTGAAAATATAGCATTGTGTTTTCCGGCACCTTTGGTTTCACTTACTAAAGTTTGGACCTTTTCTCCTACAAAGTTATATACTTCAATATTTACATTTGAAGTGGTAGGTAAGGTATAGCTAACGGTAGTTTGTTCTGTAAAAGGATTAGGATAAACCTTTGAGTCGAAGTTGATAATTTCATTTACCCCAACTGTTAAAAATACTGTATCAATGGTTCTATCGTTGAAGTTCACAAAATAACTTTTATCCCAAAAAACATCATTTGCAGCAATGTTAAAGTTGTAACTTGAATTATGAATAAGACCAGGAAGGTCAATCAAAACATTGTAATATCCTGCATTTATATCTGTAAAGTTATAGTTTCCGTTAGCATCAGTATTTGTGCGCATAACAGCTTGTCCGATTGTGTTATCGATAAGCACAACTTCTGCATTACTAATCATATTAAAAAAGTTATACTCAGCTACAAAGCCACCAATTTCTGCAGTTCCTGATTGCTGCAGTCCATCTAAAAGAGTGATATCTATAACTTGCTGAGAAGTACAACTTACTTGCATGGTATCGCTATCGAACCACACGGCCGCGCCATTGCTATAAGTTAATAATGCATTTGGAAACAAGCTTGCATCGGGCTGGGCAGACAAGATGTAGTTACCTTCTGCAAGGTTGGCAAAAGAATAGTTCCCGTTTGCATCTGCCGTTGTTGAATAATTAATCGACATAGCACCAATGGTATCATTAGCGTCATATAAAACGATAGTAGTGTTGGAAGCATCATCACCATTGGCCGTTTGAATATTTCCTGTAATGTTGGTAAGATTGGAAACATTAGCAATAGAAAGTATATTATTGGAAGTACAACCATTGGTATCGGTAATATTAATTGTATAAGTTCCAGCATTTAAGCCAGTGTTTATAGGCGTATTAGAAGAATATCCTCCAACACCACTCACACTATAAACAAACGGGCTATTTCCTGTTGCTGTAATTTCGAAGGCGCCATTCGCTAAACCACAATTTGCATTTGTGAGAGAGATTATTGAGTCTTGAGGAGATTGGTAAATAAACACAGGCGTTGTGGCATTCACCACAATACTGCAACCATTGTAATTAATGACTTCCATCGTTGGGTAATAATAGCCAGGAGAATTATAAGCCACGGTATTAATTGAACTTGTTACCCCATTACCAAAGTTATAATAGATATCGAAAATAGGATAACTTGAAATTATGTTATTTGTTAATGTGATCGATTCGCCAATGCAAGCATTACTTCCACTAAGTGTTGCCGAAAACTCTTGATTGTGAATGATAGAATCAATACTCGTAGCAGGGCATCCGAAATTATCAACCAATGAGGTTATGGTATAATCTCCAATTCCAGGCGGGAAAAAGTCGACAAAATTATTGACGACAGGATAATTTTGGCCATCAATAACCATATTGCATGGTGGATATCCGCCAGCTACAGTAATATACGCTGCTCCTCCTGGACAAGGTTGTTGATTAACGTCAACAATAATACTTCCACAAGGTGGAGGATTCACATAAAAGCCACTAACCAAAAGCATCGTACCATCAATGGCATTTGTAAAATACACATCATAGTAACCAGGGTAAGCGTTGGGTGGTATGGTAAGTGTGGCGCCTATATCGGTATTGCTGTTAAACAATAAATTTGAAGTGACTAAAGTTGATGAACCTTGAACAAAAACAAGCGTACCTGTTCCTTGTAAAAAGTTGGTATTTTGACCACTAATGGTTACTGTGATTGTTGTATTTAAATTTCCATTATTTGGCGAAACACTAACCAATTCAGGTGAATTTGGATTTGGAATAATTGTAAATGAATTAGCTAAGGTTACAGTGTTGTCCACAGGGTCCTGAACATTTGTGCCATACAGGCCCAATGGCGTGCCGAAAGGAATATTGAAAAAGGCATCTAAACTAGTAAGTGAATTAACATTTACATTGCTAGCATAAATGGTTGAACTCCCTTGATTAAACCAAACGGTAGTTGTTCCTTGTTGAAAATTGGTATTTTGACCACTGATAGCAACCGTAAGCGCTGTGCCCTCCATAGTAGAAGATGGGTTTACATTTACAATAATTGGTGAGTTTGGATTTGCCACCACTGTAAAAGAATTTGCCAATGAAATGGTGTTGTCGACTGGATCTTGAACATTAGTTTGATACAAGCCTAGCGCTGTGCCGTAGGGAATACCAACCTGTGCAACTAAATCAGTATTGTTGTTTACATTAACATTACTTGCGTATATAGTAGAACTTCCTTGGTTGAACCAAACGGTTGTTGTTCCTTGTTGGAAATTTGAATTTTGACCGCTAATGGCAACATTAATTGTTGTTCCTTCCATTCCAATTGAAGGCGCAACGGTGCTGAGCGTTTGGGCTTTAATTTGCTGAGCAAAAACAAGCAAAACAAAGATTGATAAAAGTTTAAAGTAGATTTCTTTCATGCATAAAATTGAATTAGGTTAATAATTTTTTTTAGTGGTGTACTTTTTTTGAATTGACTTTATGTATACGAAATTAACTCTTTTCTCCGTACTATCCAAAGTGTAAATAGCATCCTCAAGTAGTTGTCGCTTAAAATTAACATCGTTTAGTTTCGCTTTCAAGTAAATTTCTTTATACCACAAAGGAGTGTTGCTAATGGCTTTCAGCATGTTTTTTAGTGGGTCGCATGTTATTGAATCTGCGAGCCTAATAACTTCTTGGCACACAATTAAATTTAACATTTGCTTAAACTTGGCACTTGCAGTATCCAAGTTTAGCTTTTCGAATTGTTGATACGCCTCATACTTTTTGCCTGCATTAAAAAAAGTGGCGCATAAATTTACATTTGCTTCTTCAAAGTTTGGTGAAATGATTAAAGCCTTTTGGTAAAATTCAATGGCATTTACATGATCAGCTTTTATTTCGTAGGCAGTGGCCAAATTGTTAAGTACATGCACATGGTTAGGGTTTACTTGATATGCCTCATAAAAGTCTGCAAAAGCCAATTCTTGATTTCCCAAATTGTAATGTGCTGAACCGCTATACCAGCGCAAAGGCGTGCACATGGGATCGATGTTGTAATACTCATTTTCCGCTTTTTCAATTTCGTCAATCGTATTTTGCCAAGCTCCATTAGCGCGTGCGGTGTAGGCCTTTTGTAAATGTGTTTCGCTTACAAACCTTGATATTCCAATTTTTAAAGCATATCCTGAAATTAAAATAAGTGGTATAAAAAACAAAAAAGCATTGCCTTTATTTTGGCTTGTAGAATGGCTTTTGAGGCTATTTACAATCACTATTGAAAAAATAAATGCCAAAATAATTTGATGCTCTATTCTTTCTTTTGGAAAACTGAGACAAGCATAAATTAAATATCCAGCGTAGGCATAAAGTGCTAAAAAGTAAAATAGTTTTTCTTTCTCATTTTTTGATTTTAAAACTAATTTTACGAGTAAAAACAACATTAGTAACACTATACTTAAATAGGCAAAAAGTCCAATTAAGCCTTGCTCAGCAGCAATCCAAATAAAATCGTTGTGCGGGCGTTGATGAAAGGTAATATTGTTTTCTGTTTCAAGTCCTTGATGACCGTATTTGAGCACTTCAATTTTCCAGCTTCCTAGTCCTTTTCCTAATAAAGGACTTTCTTTAAAAACGTTGATGGATTTTTTCCATAACTCAAAGCGCTCTCCTACCGAACCATACTTAAAGCTAGAAATGGTAATGGTTTGCATTTTAATGGTGTTGAACGAATCAATACGAGAGTACACCAAAATACTTGCAACAATTGCCAAGAATAATACGCCAACAATTAAAATATTTTTCCTGTATTTTTTGAATTGCGATCCAATATTTTTTCCTTTTGATAATGCATAAAAATAAAATGGAAAACTCATTAAAAAGCCCAAAATGGTTGCCAACCAAACAGCTCTTGTTAAAGTTAGTGTGATTAAAAACAAGGTTAAAAAAGCACTTATACCACTAAGCCATTTCCAATTGCCCTGTTTGGTAAATAAATTATATAATGTAAATGGAAAAGTTAAAAATAACATTTCGGCAAAAATGTTTTTATGCCCGAAGGTGGCTGTAACGGCATAAGTAGCAGTATGTGTTACATGTTGTTTTGAGAAGATTATCAAGAATTGAACGAGGCCAATAACAACAATTACTGCATTTAAAATATTGATTGCATTAACAAATTGTTCAATGAACTTTTTATAGTGATAAAAATAGATACTGATGGCAAAAATACTATTGCCTAATAAAAATATTTTGAGCCATTCGAAAAGCGCATCGCCAAAGTTACAGCTGATGTAAATGCTTATTAAAGATGTAATTAAATAAGCTACATATATCTTAAAAAAAAGATGTTTTTTTACCTCACTAAAAGCAGCAGCATTTTTAAGTGCAAGTGCGTTAATAACAATAGCGAAAACGGCAAAGGCAATAAACTTGGGCAATAGAACAGCATCAACCGCTTTTGTTGAGTATAACAAGGATATAATAAGCAAAGGTAAGGCAATAAATATTGCATTTGCTGTGCCGCTATCTGATTGTGTAAGATGAGCTTTTGGAGTTGGTTTAGACATGCAAAATTATTGAACGCTATTTTTCAAATTGATTGATTAGTATTTACAAATATAGTGAAGCATTTAAGATTTTATTGGCACAGATTCACAGATTTGTTTAGCCCGGTTGTTAATGAAAACAATGCCCTTTTTTAACTGTTTTGTATGTTTTGAAATAGCTTTTGATGCTGTGTTTTAAAAATTTTACCCATTACAAAAGCAACTGGCATAAATGATTTGAAAGAGATGAATTCATTTACAACAGTTTGATCATTCTGCGTTGAAAGCTTAAATTCGATTTGAATGTGTACCATTTTTTTCACCACTGCTTTCATGGCAATTGTTTTATTGTTCTTATTTGACTGAATGGTGCAAGGATAAGTAAAATCGATATTTAAGAAAGCTATTTTTAATTTTTCATGTACCAAATAATCTCCATTGGGCAATGGTTTCATGGCATAAATAATTGGATGAACTTTTACGAAATTATCGGCATTGCTTAGGCTATCGAAAACTCTTTCTATGGGTTTGTTGAGTTTGAATTGGAGGTGCAAGGTTATGTTTTATTTGATTTCACAATATTACACATAAATTAATCAGCTAATTTGTCCCTGCGAGTTTAAATATGAGCTTTGAAAATCGATTGCTGTTAATTTTAGGCAGATAGCTTCGCTTTACTCGCTATGACGGTTTAATTCGCTTGCTAACTCTAACGGTTGGCTTCAATTCACCATCTCGCAATATCATTGCTTCATTGGCACATCGGCACATTGGCAAATTGCCCAATTGTCACACTAGTACATCGTTTAACAGGCCCATTAAAAATAAAGTTTTATACTCTGCAAAAGTTTTAGAAATTTGCACTCCTTAAAAGAAATAATACAGCACATGATAGAGCATACATCCATAAAAAGCTTATTGAAAGGCGAGGTAGCACCTCCTAGAAACATTATTGTTAAAGGTTGGGTACGCACCATCAGAACCAGTAAAAATGTAAATTTTATTGCCTTAAATGATGGCAGCACCATTTTAAATATTCAGTTGGTGATTGATAGCAATACACCTGCATTTGAAATATGTCAAAACATTAGCACAGGCGCTTGTATCAGAGCTGAAGGCACTTTAGTGGCTTCGCAAGGCAAAGGCCAATCGGTGGAAATACAGTGTAACTCAGTGGTAATATACGGCACTGCAGATCCAGAAAAATATCCTTTACAAAAGAAAGGACATACTTTAGAGTTTTTACGCGAGATTGCTCATTTACGCCCTCGTACTAATACTTTTGGTGCAGTGCTCAGAATGCGTCATCAAATGGCATTTGCTATTCATCAGTTTTTTAATGATAAAGGTTTCTTTTATATGCATGCACCCATTGTTACAGGCAGTGATGCAGAAGGTGCGGGAGAAATGTTTAAAGTTACCACACTCCCTTTAGAAAATCCCCCTCGCAATACCGATGGCTCTATCAACTACATGGAAGATTTTTTTGGGAAAGCAACCAATCTTACAGTGAGCGGGCAATTAGAAGCCGAATTAGGTGCATTGGCCCTAGGTAACGTGTATACTTTTGGCCCTACCTTTAGAGCCGAAAACAGCAACACGCCAAGGCATTTGGCTGAATTTTGGATGATAGAGCCAGAGATGGCTTTTTATGACATCCATGACAATATGGATTTAGCTGAAGAAATGTTGAAATATTTAATCAATTATGCACTTCAAAACAGTAAAGACGATTTAGAATTTTTAAATCAGATGTATGATAAGGAATTGATAACGCGCCTACAAAGCGTTGTTGACAAGCCTTTTATTAGATTGACATACACAGAGGCTGTTGAGATATTAATAGGCTTCAATGCTCAATTTGAATTTAAAGTAGAATGGGGCACCGATTTGCAAAAAGAACATGAAAACTTTTTAGTAAGCCATCATGGTGGACCAGTGATCTTAACTGATTATCCAAAACACATTAAAGCTTTTTACATGAAGCAAAATGAAGATGGAAAAACAGTGCGTGCCATGGATATTTTATTCCCGTGGATTGGCGAAATTATTGGTGGTTCACAACGCGAAGAAAACTATGATAAATTGTTGAGCCGTGTAACAGAAATGGGCATTGATGAAGATGAAATTTGGTGGTATTTAGATACCCGCAGATTTGGCACTTGTCCGCATGCAGGCTTTGGCTTGGGCTTTGAACGTTTGATGTTATTTGTTACTGGTATGACCAATATTCGCGATGTAATCCCTTTTCCAAGAACCCCTAAAAACGCTGAATTTTAATCACTAGCTTTGGCCCATGTTAAAACAATCGCTGCAACAAAAGCTTTTACAAAAGCTATCGCCCCAACAAATTCAGTTGATGAAGCTGTTGCAGATACCTACTGTGGGCTTAGAGCAGCGCATTAAAGAAGAGCTTGAAATAAATCCTGCTTTAGAAGAATTAGAAGGCGATCAAGAAGATTATAAAAATGAAGAGGATGATGAGTTTAGCAATACCGAAGATGAAGAGGTAGAAGGATTTGAAGATAGTGAGCACAGCCGCGATGATTTTAGTTTAGATGAGTTTATTGATGATGATGAAATTCCATCTTATAAATTAAATATTAAAAACAGTGGCGAAGATGATGAACGCAAAGATATTCCTATTAGCGGGACACTTAGTTTTCAGGATTATTTGAGTACGCAATTAGGTTTATTGGTTTTAGATGATGAGCATTATCAGATTGCTGAATTTTTAATAGGTAATATTGATGATGATGGCTATATGCGCAGAGAATTAGCTGCATTGGTTGATGATTTAGCCTTTACACAAAATATCAATACAACAGAAAAAGAATTAGAAGAATTGCTTAAATTGATTCAGGAGTTTGATCCTCCGGGCATTGGAGCGCGTAATTTGCAAGAGTGTTTAGACTTACAATTAAAACGCAAATACAAAGAAACACATGATCCAGTTGTGAAAATTGCGATGATGATTGTGGAGCAAAACATGGAAGAGTTTAGCAAAAAGCATTTCGAAAAAATTGCAAAAAAACTCGATTTAGAAGATGTTGAAGAAGGCGATGATCAATTGTTGAAAGATGCCATTCATGAAATTTTAAAGTTAAACCCGCGTCCAGGAAACTCCATGAATGAGGGACAGCGGAGTATTCAACATATTATTCCAGATTTTATTTTACACAACAGTGATGGCGAATTAGAATTGAGTATCAACTCTAAAAACATGCCCGAATTGCGTGTGAGCAAAAGCTATATGGAAATGCTTGCCGAGTATAGTAAATCGAAGCTCGCCTCAAAAGATAAGAAGGATGCGGTTCAATTTGTAAAACAAAAAATAGAGGGTGCAAAATGGTTTATTGATGCCATTAATCAGCGTCAGCATACTTTAGTAACCACTATGCAAGCCATTATAGATTACCAATACGAGTATTTTCAGGAAGGTGATGAAACCAAAATGAAACCCATGATTTTGAAAGACATTGCCGATAAGGTAGGCTTGGATATTTCAACAGTTTCGCGGGTTGCAAACAGTAAATACATTCAAACAAATTTTGGGACTTTACTCTTAAAATCATTCTTTAGCGAATCATTATCTAACGATCAAGGCGAAGAGGTATCTACCCGAGAGGTAAAAAAGATATTAGAAGATTGCATTGCTGCTGAAAAAAAAGGCAAGCCCTTAACCGATGAAAAACTCGCCAAAATCTTAAAAGAAAAGGGCTACAATATTGCAAGGAGAACCGTAGCTAAATATAGGGAGCAACTGAATATTCCGGTGGCCAGAATGAGGAAGGAGATATAGGAAAAGCTTTACAGGTATGCTGTTTTATCTATTTATTGATTATCTTTGAACAAGTAAAATTTATTTATTTTGAATAAATAATATCAATAAATTAATGTTCTAAAAACAATTAGCTATGGGAATGGTATATGCAGATATTGAGCTCATCAATGCAGCAGAAAAAGAAATGGCAAAACGCCATATTATTGGCTCAGAAGAAATAAAAAGTATTAGGGTTAATATGCTTGTTGATAGTGGTGCCTATATGATGGCCATTAATGAAACAATATGTCAGCAACTTAATTTAAGTTCAAAAGGAAAACGTAAGGCACAAATGGCAGATAGTTCAGTGGTAGAATATGATGTGGTTGGGCCTATTGAAGTAAGGTTCAAAAATAGAGATACAGTATGCAATGCGCTTGTTTTGCCAGGCGATTGCGAACCGTTATTGGGAGCAATTCCAATGGAGGAAATGGATGTTTTAATTCACCCTTTAAGACAAGAATTAATCGTTAACCCAGAACATCCCAATTATGCTCAGCTAAAAATGAAATAGCAATATTTCGTTTAATTATTTTTTGAAACAAATCATCATAAAATTGAAAACAAAGGTTGGATTGACGAGCTCCGATAGCTATCGGAACCTAAAAGGATGTTGGAGTAGGCGCATTACAAAAGAACACCGCTTGATTTATCAAGTTACTTCTAAAAGTATCATAGTAATTTCCAGCAAATTTCATTATTGAAGTATTTAAACAGCGTTATCAACTTTTCAAGTACATTATTATACTATTTTCTTGAACAACATTCTTAATAAAACAGCCAATCTCTTTTCTTATCTACTCCACCCCGTATTTATGCCTAGCTATGCGGTATATTTGTTGTTAAACAACTCTTCATTTAAAATGAATGAAAAAATTGGGTGGCTAATTTATGCTTTGGTGTTTTTAAATACTTGTTTATTGCCAGTTTTTGCCACATTGGTTTTGAAAAAATTGGGATTTATAACCAGCATGCAAATTGAAATTCAACATGAGCGCAGCACACCTTATTTTATATCCTTTATTTTTTTTACAAGTACCTGGTGGTTGTTAAGTAAAGCGCCATTGCCACCTATTGTGGCGCAGTTAATGCTTGGAGCTTCCATAGCAATTTTGTTTACAGGTTTCATAAATTTAGCCATGAAAATAAGCGCTCATTTAGTGGGCGTAGGTGGCGCTACTGGTGCGTTTTTAGTGTTAGGTTTAGATGGTTTTCAAGATTTTAGCACTTATATTATTGCAGGGTTTTTTATTGCAGGCTGCTTGGGTTGGGCACGTTTACAGCTCAATGCACACAGGCCTGTAGAAGTTTATAGTGGTTTTTTATTAGGCATTTTTTGCCAAGTTATGGCCGATAAACTGAGTTGATTTTTACAAAGCGCTTGTTTGCTAAACAAATTGATTATATTTGTAATGTTTATGTAAAAAACTGCTATTGTTTTGATAGCTCGTTAAACCCTAAAAGATTTATTTTGATTACACATAATTCGTTGGAATACAACACCGATTTAACGCCTTTGATAATTTCTGAATATGGCAGAAACATTCAAAAGATGGTTGATTTTGCAATTACAGTTGAAGATCGTGAAGAGCGCAATAGGGTAGCACGAGCAATTATTGATATAATGGGTCAATTAAATCCACACTTGCGCGATGTAAATGATTTTAAACATAAACTTTGGGATCATTTATTTGTAATTTCAAAGTTTCAATTGGATGTTGATTCGCCCTATCCAAAACCAAGTCCAGAGACTTTTACAACAAAACCTCAACGTGTAGCTTATCCAAGAAATAACATTCGTTACAAGCATTATGGCAAGGTGGTTGAGGATATGATTCAAAAGGCTATAGAAATGCAAGAAGGCGAAACGAAAGATGCCTTTATAGAAACAATAGCCAATGTGATGAAAAGCTTTTACATTACTTGGAACAAAGATAATGTAAGCGATGATGTAATACTAGATCAACTAAAATTGCTTTCGAAAGGGCAATTAAAGTTAAAAGAAGGTGTTCGTTTGGCAAATAAAAACGATTTGCAAACACGCAATGTACAACAAGGACACAACAACAACCAAAGTATGGGTTCGGGCATACCAAAAAAGAAAAAGAAATTTCATAAAAAGAAATTTCAAGCCTAGTTTAATTGCACTTTTAATATTTTAGTATTTCCAAAAAAGAGTCTTCATGGAAAACCATAGTTATCAATTAAATTATATCAGTTACGCTTCGTCAGCAGAACTGAACGAAGAGGATGCCAAATTGCTTGTTGAGGCCAGAGAAGCAGCAAAAAGAGCCTATGCGCCTTATTCAAAATTTAGTGTTGGCAGTGCTATTTTGCTCGAAAACGGGGTAGTAATTACAGGCAATAACCAAGAAAACGCAGCTTATCCATCGGGTATTTGTGCCGAACGTGTGGCCATGTTTTATGCATCCTCGCAATATCCCGGGGTTAAAGCTATTAAAGTGGCTGTAACTGCTTTTTCGAAGGCGTTTCCTGTAATCGCGCCAGTAGCTCCTTGTGGCTCTTGTCGTCAGGTACTTTCAGAATACGAAAAACTTTATAATTCCGATATTGAATTAATTTTACAAGGTCAGCAAGGAAGTATTTACCGACTAAAAAATGTGAGCAGTTTGCTACCGTTAGCTTTTACAAGCGACGATTTAAGCTAGTTCTTTAGCTTTTACTTGTAATTTTATCTCTATAGTTTAATATCGGCTTTTCAAATGTTTGATATACAAACCACGATATTAAATAGGTTAATACTAGTGCCGTTACCCATTGCAAAATGGACGAAGATTGGTTAGAATGCTCTAAAATTACAGGAAAAATAAATGTATGTATTAAATAAATTGCATAGGTAAGAACGCTAGTGTAAGTTATCAATTCATAAAAAGCTTTTGTAAGTATATTTCTGTGTTTGTTAAATTTAATTGTAGAAATATAAGGCACAGTTAACGCTACCGTAAATGGCAAAATAAAGAAACCGATTGTTCGAGGTAAAAGCATACTATTAATTAATTGATTAGGATAGGATAAAGTCCAGTAATAGTATATATATCCAACAAACATAAAAAATCCAGCAATGGCAATTAAAGGCGACTTTAGCTTTTCGTATAAGATCCATTTTTTATCCTTCACAAAAGCTAGCAAAACCCCTAAAAACAAGGAATCGAACCTAAAAGGGAAATTACTATTTACACCTTCATAAGGCACATTTCCATTTAATACATATCCTAAACGCGCAAGGTTTACAAATGCAATAAAAGCAACAATAGCTAAGAAAATTTTTTTCTCTGTTTTTAAAAAATTGGTTGCTAAAATTAGGTAAAATGGGGCAAAAAGGTAAAACCACTCTTCTATAACCAAGCTCCAAGAAACACCAAAAAACTGTATTCCATAAAAGTTATTTTGCAAGAATAATAAGTAGTAAATTATATTGTATCCTATGCTGTGGTCAATTACTGTAAATTTAAAGAGTATAGTTAAATAGTAAAGCGGTAAAATTCTAAACCACCTGCGAGTCCAAAAGGTTTTTAGTGTTTGTGAAAGGGGCATTTTTTTATCAATTTCTTTAAAAAGAATTCCACCAATTAAAAAGCCACTCAATACAAAAAATATTTCAACACCTATGCCCCCAATTCTAAGGGGTCTTAGTCCTGGAATATTTATTCCTCCGTGCTGCGCTAAAACCATCCAAATAGAAATGGCTCTCATTAAATCCAACCCAAAATTACGATTCATATAACACTACTTCTGCGAATTAAAACAGGGCAACAAGGTGTAAAAAAATTAGCTATTATCAATCACCCATTAAATAGTTTTTTTTGAAATCCTTTTATATAAGCCTTTGGCACCTATTTATTTAATTTTTTAAATACTAATAAAAACACGCATAAAGTTTAATTATTATTTTAGGCTTATCATTTATGTTACCAGTAATAATTTTATTCTATCAAATTACCTTGCACTTTTACGTTGAAACGTATCAGTAAAACAAAGCAATGGCAGGCATTGCAGCGTATGCAATGTAAAACTAATACACATAGTAGCATATTTAGCCTATGCGAACAATCTGCGGATGCATCCTAGCATGCCAGTGCTTTAATCCAGTTGCCTTGTTTTATCGATTACACGAATTTTTACTCCCATTTTTAATTTCAAAAAAGCTCGCTATTCTTTCAATCCAAAACAGTACGTGAGCACTTGATATTATTGTAGAAGTATATTTACCAACGTTTCCAACTGCATAATTTGGGTTTAAAATACGTTTACACTTGCTTAAATAAAAAAAGCACCGCAATGTTGCGGTGCTTTTCTCTACTTATTTATGCTCTTACTTTGTTTTAATAATCTTTACAGAATTATTATTGCTTTCAGAAGTGCTCATAAAGTACAAACCTGGCGCTAAATCTGCAGTGTTATAGCTTTCGTATTGATTTGTGTTTACTTGCTTACGCCACATTACTTTGCCTACAGCATCAAACAAATATACCGTAGCGTTTGTGTTTTCGGCAGATTTAACCATAAATCCACCTTGCATTTCAAAAGGATTTGGATATGCAAGCAATTCTTCGGCAAAAGTATTTGCGGTTAAAATTATATTTGCCTCATCAGTTTCAATTGCTTCTGGGGCCGACTCTCTTGACCCAGCGCCAACAGGAGAAGTGCCGATTGTGATATTACAAGCCGATCCAAAGTTGCTCCATGTATTATAAACAAAACCTCTTGCTTTAACTGAATAAGTATGTCCGACAATTAATGCAGGCGATAAGGTAGATAGGTTTAAATAAACTAAACCGCTTTGTGCATTTACAACATTATTGTTTGATAAATCAGTAAATTCAAACTCGTATAAAATTCCCATTGATACGGGCTCACATGCAATTGTTGTATTTAATGGCATGATAACATCGCAAAACTGAGGTCTTAATTGCGTTGGCAAAACACCTGTTATGGCAGGATTTTCGCTCAATCCAATAGTGCAAAGTGTAGCGTAATTTCCCCATTCGCCTGCAACTCTTGCTCTAACTCTTGTAACATATTGGGTATTGAATTGCAATATAGGATTGATGGCATCGCCAAAAGCTACAACATAATTGGAAGTAAATGAAGCGTATAATGCAAGTGTTGCAGGATTTCTAAATTCCCATTGGTAATTTGTAGCACCGGCCACAGGGTTGCATGCAAATTGTGCATTTGGTGTAAAATTAATTTCTCCACAATCTACATCACGCACTTGTGTTGTTGCAACATTGCTCACACATGGCGCTATATCAACAGATGCAGAGGCGGTGCAACCAAATGAGTTTGCTACGGTAACAGTATAAATTGCAGGTAAAAGAATAATTGCTGTTTGGGTTTGCATTCCGTTGCTCCATGAGTAACTATCATAACCGGTACCAGCATCTAAAGTTGCTACATTATTTGGACAAAAATCAAAATCTCCGGTAATTGAAGGTGCGGCTGGCACTGGGTTAACAGTTACTGACGTTGAAGAGCTGCCGCTGCCACTACCAAAACTGCCTGTAACAGTTACACTATAATCGCCACTAACTGGGTTAGCAACAACAGGGTTTTGTTGGTTACTGGTAAAGCCATTGGGTCCGGTCCATGCAAATGTTAAAGGCGCCACGCCTCCTTGAAAAGAAGCAATTAAATTTAAAGCCGATCCTTGGCAAACTGGCCCAGCTATACTTGCAACAACATTTGATAGAGGTGCTTGTATAGCTATAGTACATACCGTATTTACATTGCTCCAAGTATTAAAAACAAATCCTCTTATTCTTACTTCATAGGCTTGACCTATCTGAAGTGCCAAAGCTGGATTGTTTAACGCAAGATAAATAGATCCTTGAACTTTTGTTGTTACTTGTTGCGTTGCTATATTTGTAAACTCAAACTCATACAAAGTGCCCATTGGCACCGGCATACACGCAATTGTTGATGACAACATTAAGTTACTTGAATTGCAAAACTGTGGCCTTAATGATGTTGGTGGAACACCTGTGATAGCTGGGTCTTGCATTAAACCCATTACACATGATGGTCCAAAGCTACCAAATGTTGAACCCACACGCGCCCTAATTGCACAATTGTATTGTGTGTTCCAATTTAAAAAATTTACAAAAGCTGGTGCAAAAACAATTCCAGTAGTGTTTTTTGTTCCTATTAAAGCGTTGGTATTAATATCTCTAAACTCCCATTGATAGAGATTGGCACCTGGTACTGCTATGCAGGCAATTTGAGCTACAGGAGTTAAGTTAATTTTACCACAGTCAATTGCTCTTAACTGTGTGGTTGGCACCTGAGCATAGCTTTGCGACATTCCAAAGAAAGCGAACAAGCTAATGAATAATAAAGTGTTAAGTTTTTTCATTTTTATATTGTTTTAAGTGAATAAATAATTATTAGGGCAAATTTAGAGGCAACTGGCGAGTGCATTTATGATATTCATCACTCTAGTTTATGATTATAATCACTTTTTTAAGTGTTTTTTTGATAAAGATTTTGCAGTCAATCGTATCTAATACCGATTACTCTTTCAATTTAGTCCAATTGCAGCATGGCCTTATTATACTAATTTCAGGTAGTAACGGCATTAACCATTGCATATTTGTTTTTTAGTTGGACTAAAAAACAAATGCAATATTAAAAACCTACCTAACATTAATTTTGCTTGAAGCTTTATGTTTTTTTGAATAACTAGGATTTACAAAATCAGCCAATTTTACCGTTTTTAAAAAAGGTAGCACCTTAACACACTTTATTGCTTAAGGTGCTACCTTTGGATGCTTAAATTAAAAATATGAAGCCAACTCAAATTCCTTTAGAAGAGGGAAAGTTTTATCATATCTACAATCGTGGAAATAATAGAGAAACACTTTTTTATACAGAGGCTAACTATAAATACTTTTTAAAAAAATATGATAAATACCTTTCGGAATATATAGATACTTATGCCTATTGCTTATTACCAAATCACTTTCACTTGTTAATCTCTGTAAAAGAATCAAAAGATATTCCTCATGAAGTAGGAAATAAAAAAGAGCAAAGCTTGGAGCAAATCATCAGCTTTCAATTTCGTAAGTTTTTTACTTCTTATGCCATGTCGATCAACCTTCAAAAAAACAGAACAGGAAGTTTATTTCAAAAAAGCTTTAAGCGCAAAGAAGTTGCCAATGATACTTATTTTTCAAATCTAATTTTATACATTCATGCAAACCCACAACTACATGGACTCATAGATGATTTTAACAGCTATATGTGGAGCAGCTATGCAAGTATTTTAGCCAATAAAAAAACTAAATTAAAAAAAGAAGTGGTGTTAAAATGGTTCGATGGTATCGAGAATTTTAAGGCATGTCACCATCAAAAAATAGAATTATCAAACATTAAAAAACTAATGATTGAATATTAGCAATTTTACAATTTAGTATGCATTTATCCTGAAAAAATTATGTTTGTATATCCATAGCGATGTACAACTATTTTTCTTTATTCATTTCAAACCATCAAATATTTTAAATTTCATCAAAGCCTTCTTACTCAAAAAATATTGCAAGGCAGTAATCATACAGCCTACACCATATTTTACACTGCGCATAAAATTAATAGAGCTTGATTCCTTTTCATATTTTGTGGGACAAGTTACCTCAGCAATTTCATAACCAGCATAGCACAATTGCGCAAGTAATTGATTATCGAAAACAAAATCATTGCTGTTTTTATGATATGGAACACTTTGTATAGCCCTTGCAGTAAAAGCCCTGTAGCCCGAATGATATTCTGATAATTTTTGGCCCATCAAAATATTTTGAACCAAAGTCATTACCCTGTTAAAGAAATATTTATACAATGGCATGCCTCCTTTGAGCGCTCCTCCACCCAAGATACGGGAGGCAAGCACCACTTCATACACATCTTCTGCAATAATAGAGGTAATGGCTCTTATCAATTTTGGCGTGTATTGATAATCGGGATGTAACATAATGATGATATCTGCATTTAGGGTTAAAGCATAATCATAACACGTTTTTTGATTGCCTCCATAACCTTTGTTGTTATCATGTTGCAACACATGTTTAATACCAATTTTTTTGGCCACTTCTACAGTATTGTCTCTACTTGCATCATCGGTAATCACAACCTCATCAACAATATCAAATGGTATTTCAAAATATGTTTTTTCTAGCGTTTTAGCAGCATTATATGCTGGCAATACCACTACCACTTTTTTATTATTGATCATTTAATTGCTAAGTAATTTTACGCAAGATAAAAAAAGCTTTCTTTAGTGCTAAATTTCAAAAAATCAAAACCCTATCTTTGCCCACCGTTACAAATAAATTATGAACAAAAGAGTAAGACTTAGATTTGCGCCTAGCCCAACAGGACCGCTACATATAGGTGGTGTGCGAACAGCATTGTATAGTTATTTATACGCCAAACAAAAAGGTGGCGATTTTTTATTGCGTATTGAAGATACCGATCAAACACGTTTTGTTCCTGGAGCCGAAGAATATATTATTGAATCGCTCAACTGGTGCGGCATTAAAATAGATGAAGGGGTTAGTGTTGGCGGAAAACATGCTCCTTATCGCCAAAGCGAAAGAAAAGAATTAGGCATGTATAAAAAATATGCCGAACAACTCATTGCCAGCGGTCATGCCTATTACGCATTTGACTCTGCAGAAGAATTAGATGCCGTAAGAAAAGAAGCCGAAATTAATAAACAATCCTTTTCATACAATGCACAAAACCGTGGCCACTTGCGAAATTCATTGAGTTTGCCTGCCAATGAAGTTGAAACATTGTTAACAACAAACAATTATGTAATTCGCTTAAAAGTAGAAGCTAATGAAGAAATTCATTTGAAAGATTTAATTAGAGGCGATGTAAAATTCAATTCTAATATTGTAGATGATAAAGTATTGTTGAAATCTGATGGTATGCCCACCTATCATTTAGCACACATTGTTGATGATTATTTAATGGAAATTACCCATGCTGTGCGCGGCGAGGAATGGTTACCAAGTGCTCCAGCCCATGTGTTAATTTATCAATATTTAGGTTGGACAGATTTGATGCCGCAATACGCTCATTTACCTTTGTTGTTAAAGCCTGATGGCAATGGCAAGTTAAGTAAGCGCGATGGAGACAGATTAGGCTTTCCGGTATTTCCATTAGAATGGAAAGATCCATCAAGTGGAGAAATTTCTAGCGGCTATCGTGAGCGCGGTTATGAACCCAATGCCTTTGTAAACATGTTGGCTTTGTTGGGTTGGAACCCCGGTACAGAGCAAGAAATATTAAGCATGAATGACTTAATTGAAAAGTTTTCATTCGAACATGTGCATAAAGCCGGTGCTAAATTTAATCCCGAAAAAACATTGTGGTTCAACACGCAATATGTGCATCACATGGCCAACGAAGTATTAGCAGAAAAACTCAAAACACAAGTTGCAAGGGCTCTAAATTTAAATGAAAACGATGCGCTGTTACAAGATAATTATTTGACTACCGCTGCTTCGTTGATTAAACCGCGTGTACATTTTGCACACGAGTTATTTCAAACAGCGCCCTATTTATTTGAAGCGCCTACTATGTATGATGCTGCAGTAGTTGAAAAACGCTGGAAACAAGAATTACAGCCGTTTTTTGAACAATTGATCAATGACTTTAAAAGCATACAAGAGTTTACATTGGCCAATGCTGAGGCACAATTTAAACAAAGCGCAGCAAACGCAAACCTCAAGCCGGGCGATGTGTTACAGCTTTTTAGAGTAATACTTAGTGGTCATGGTAGTGGTGTTGATTTGTTTGGTATGATTGCTTTATTAGGACAAGAAGAAGTAAGCACCAGAATTAACAATGCTTTGGCGCATTTTAAAAAATAATTTTAATACTTAAAAAACAATATCATGAGTGCTGAAAAAGCCCATAACTTTTTAGAAGAAATCATTAGCGAAGAGCTCAAAGCTGGTAAGTTTCCCGAAGGAATTATTACCCGTTTTCCGCCCGAGCCCAATGGTTACTTGCATATTGGACATGCTAAATCTATTTGTTTAAACTTTGGTTTGGCTAAAGATTTTGGTGGTAAAACCAACTTAAGGTTTGATGATACTAACCCAGTAACAGAAGATACCGAGTACGTAGAAAGTATTATGGAAGATGTTAAATGGCTGGGCTTTGAGTGGAGCCAGGTTGTATATTCATCCGATTATTTTGAAACACTGTATGAATATGCCGTAAAGTTGATTAAAAAAGGCAAAGCATACGTTGATGATTCTTCCGCTGCAGAAATTGCTGCATTAAAAGGAACACCAACAGAACCCGGTAAACCAAGCCCATTCCGAGATAGAACAATCGAAGAAAATCTTGACTTATTTGAGCGCATGCGTAAAGGAGAATTTGCCGATAGTGCAAAAGTGCTTCGTGCAAAAGTAGATATGGCTTCGCCTAACATGCACATGCGCGATCCGTTAATGTACCGCATAAAACACGCCCACCACCACCGTACGGGTAACAAATGGTGCATTTACCCTATGTACGATTTTGCGCACGGCCAATGCGATTCTATTGAGTCAATTACACATTCTGTTTGTACCCTCGAATTTGAAGTACATCGCCCCTTGTATGAATGGTTTATTCATGAATTAGAGATTTATCCTAGTCGACAGTTTGAATTTGCGCGATTAAACCTCAACTATACCGTAATGAGCAAGCGCAAGTTACTGCAATTGGTGAACGAAAATCATGTCAACGGTTGGGACGATCCACGCATGCCAACCATCAGCGGCTTGCGCAGAAGAGGATTTACACCTGCAAGTATTAGGCAGTTTTGCGAAAAAATTGGCGTAGCGCGTAGAGAGAATATTATCGATTTTGGCTTACTAGAATTTTGCATTCGCGAAGATTTAAACAAAACCGCACACCGTGTAATGGTGGTTGAAGATCCTATTAAACTAATCATCAACAACTACCCCGAGGGCATGGTAGAAATGATGCCGGGAGAAGTAAATCCAGAAGACGCTGAAAGTGGCACGCGCATGATTCCATTTAGCAAAGAGTTATTAATAGAGCGCGAAGATTTTATGGAAAATCCACCAAAAAAATACTTCCGTTTATTTCCCGAAGGCATGGTGCGCTTAAAACATGGCTTTATTGTAAAATGCACTTCTTTTGAGAAAGATGTTAATGGCAATGTAACCACTGTGTATTGCGATTATTTCCCTGAAAGCCGCAGTGGCCACGATACCAGTGGCTTGCAGGCTAAAGGCGTATTACATTGGGTAAGCGCAGCGCAAGCTATACCTGTAGAACTAAGGATTTACGACCGTTTGTTTAGTGTCGAAAATCCAAATGCTGAGGAAGGAGATTTTAAATCCTATTTAAATAACGATAGTTTAAAAGTGGTGGAAGGCTTTGCAGAACCTGCTTTAGCCAATGCTTCAACAGACCATCGCTATCAGTTTTTACGTAAAGGTTATTTTTGTTTAGATAAAGATAGCACTGCCTCAAAAATGATTTTTAATAGAACAGTAACACTAAAAGACGGTTGGAAAAACGGCTAGTGATTTAAAAAATTAATTGGTTTAAATAACAATCAAATGCCCAATGAGATTCCCGAGGTAATCATCAAAAAGCCATAGTTGTTATTGATGAAATACTTTGTTGCTGATACGGCATGGTGAAAGTAAATGCTTTTGTATATTTTGTAGCGAAAGCCGAGCTCTGCATTTAAGAGCAAGTTGGGCTTATCCTCTTTTTCTAAAATATTTGTCTTATTATAGATTGGTGATATAGGTAAGTCGCCCTCAAGTTCCGACTTTGCTGAATACATGTAAGATACGCCCGTACCTATATTTGCAAACAGCTGAACTTTAGTATTACTTTTATATCCTACACTCAGTATTCCTGATAAAAAATCGAATGATGTTTTGATGTTAGTTTGACCTATGATTGTGCCGTTGATATCTGTATAAATAAAGGGATATTTATTTCCGATTGTATTAAAACAAGCTGCACCTCTTAAAAAAAAGCGCTTCGAAATGCCTTTTTCAAAGTATAAGGAAGCAAGTGGTGTTATTAAAATTTGAGACTCCTCAGCAGAGGAATAATAAGGCACATTGCTTATGGAAACACCTGATGATATGCTTATAAAATTTCGGGGATGTTTGGCAATGTATTCCTTTCGGGATTGGCTTTTTTGTGGCTCAGCTATTTCTTTGGTGAGCTTTTCAATTTCATTAATATAGAACTTATAGGTACTGTCATTTAACGACTGTATCACATAATAACTGTTGGGCGCTTGCTCAATGATATTTCCCTTGTAACTTTTTCCATTTTTAAGATGTATTACATCTATGTTGTTTTGGCTTATGGCAGCGAAAGAAAGCAGTGTTGAAAATACTAAACTAAGTAATTTTTTCATTAAGTTGTTTATAGTTTGATGTAAGAAACCAATTGCGGGTAAATCCAAATTAAAAACTGGCGTTAATCTTTTATGCAACGAACAGAAAAACCGTTTGTCTTAATTGGTAATCCTCCATTCGTATGGGCGTTGTCGTATGCTAAAAAGCAACGAAGCCAAGCTTGAGTATTATTATACTCTGATGTGCTCCACCAAGAGCCCATATCCCCAGTATTATTAAAACTACCATCTATATATCGGATACCAGCAGGCAGACCTGAAAATCCTGTACTATTATCTGCACCTATGTTTGGACTATTCCAATAATAGGTACCGATTGTTTTCATTTTACCACCTACAATATTAACATTACTTCCACCATTGGAATTTGGGTCTAAATAATTGATTAAGTTGCTCCACTCAGTCTCATCAGGTGCATGCCAACCAGTAGGACATAATTGACGAACATCAGCAACTGCATACCAGTTGTATAACTTCCCATAGGGACATTGATAAGTTGCACTATCGTTGTTGTACCAGCATGCAGCACCACTGCTTAAATTCGACCAGATAGCATCATTTGTAACAATTGATATTAAATCCCCATTTCGGTAATGACTGACTTTAAGATTTTCTGCCATCCATTCTTGAGTACCTATAAGTATGGTTTTGTATATATTACCATCTTGATCCGTCATATTTCCATAATTCAGGGATGAGTTGTGAACAAAATCAACACCGCAACTATGTTTTGTTATACCAAACTGACCAATCCCATTAATATTTGCAGCGGAAACTCCTGGAATAATCAAATATTGCCCATTGCCAAATGACAAAGTATCGCCAATTGAGGAAATCCGCCTAATTCCATTACCCGAGAAAATAGCATAAGGCACACTCAATAATTGGCTTGTACCAGTTATAGTATAATTCGTTCCGCCAGCAGGGTCGGTTTCAGTTTTAATAAAGTAAGGTCCGTTTGCCCAGTCAATACCAGCAAAGCTGCCCAGTGTAACTGTACCACCACCTATTTCAATACTTATCAAACCATTGGTGTTGGTAGCTGCGCTGTGCGTTTCTACATACGCAGCCGTACCGCTGGCACTGCCCTGCAAAATACTCACTTGCATGCCTACTGTTTGGTTGGCAACCAAAGCATTGGCCCCATCACGTATCACCGCTTGGTAGCTCATTTTTTGTGGCGTTTGTGCAAATACAGTGGCAGTCATTAAAGTTGCTGCACAAATTGTAATTATTTTTTTCATTTTATTTGTTTTTAAATATATCAAAGTGTCAATCCTTAAGGCAGCGCACAGAGACTCCGTATGCTCTGTAGTAGTTGATCATGAAGGCATTGCTGCTACCGAAGAACAGGAATGGCGAATCGACACCATTAACCGTACTGCTCCAATAGTAGCCAATGGTACCGACATTGGTGAGCGAACCATCGCTGCTGAGGCGGTAGCCCGCCACGGGCAATTTAAGCGCTGAGGCAAAAGCCCCTTGGGCATTACTACTACTCCAACTTAAGTGTTCGGTCTCCAATTCTGCTTCAGTGGGTAAACGATAACCACTAGGGCAAGGGTTGTTTATACCATTCACGCCCTGCCACAAATTGGTGTTTTGAGGGCTGCGCCAGTCAAAAGGTGAATTTGGTGCAATAATAAAGCTACCGTTTGCCGGTTGGTCTGTGCTGCTTAATACGGTGGTTGTGGCAGAAGTGCGGCACTGGTGTCCATCGCTTCTGCGGCCCCATTGGTATAAATCGCCATAAGCATTCGCATCGGTGCTACTCGTGGCTGCTTGGGTAGCGCCCAAGTTTCTATCCATCCATATTGCTCCTGTGGTTGGGTTGGTTACATCTACAATAACTGTTGGTGTACCGCTGCAAAAAACACTATTCGGTGGGTAGGTCCCGCTGCCGCCAGAAATATTTGCAGCACTAATTCCGGGAATGATAATGTGATTGCCATTTCCTAGAAGCAAGGAATCACCGGTTGCGGAAACACCAAGTATTCCATTGCCGGAAAACAATGCATATGGCACACTCAACAATTGGCTTGTACCTGTAATAGTATAATTTGTTCCACCAGTTGCATCAGTTTCTGTTTTAATAAAGTAAGGCCCATTTGCCCAGTTAATCGTTGAAAAGTTTCCCGAAACAAGAGTTCCACCGCCAATTTCAATACTGGCTAAACCATTGGCATTGGTTATTGGGGTTTGTGTTTCAACATACACTGCTGTGCCACTTGACGAAGTTTGTAAAATACTTATTCGCATACCCACTGCCTGGTTAGTAATTAAGGCGTTTGAACTGTTGCGTATTACTGCCTGATAACTCATTTTTTGAGGCGCTTGGGCAAAGGCAAATGTAACGATGAGCAGATGAGATAATGTGAGGATGAGTGGATGAGTTGATTTGAGGATAAGTTGATAAGCTGATTGGAGGCTTGATATTGCTCCGGGTTTGGTAATTCTATTTTTCATAATTAGGTGTTTTTTATTTTAAACTTTTATTTTTCATTGTTGCAATTATTGCGTTTAGTAATTTTTTAATGCTGATTATTGTGGCTGTTAAATCATTAGGCGATGGATAATTCGATGATTTCTCGCATAAGAGTAACCAAAATTGCGTTTCATCTGCTTCCTTAGCTGCAATTTTTAGTTTATGGATAAAATCTTGATTGCTTTCAGAATTTTGTGCTTCGCGAACATTAGCTCCTATCGAAGTTCCAGACTTTAGTAACTGGCGAGCAATCACGTACTTTCTTTTTTCTTCGAGCTGTTCGCAATAAGAAATGATTTGCAAAGCAAAATCAAAACTCAGTTCTAAAATATCATTTCTTTTATTCATAAACATGTTATATTGTCAAATCAACACATTACCACATCATCACATCGCTTTAGGCCCCCTAGTTTTTAATAATTTTAAATGATTGTATCTGTTGATTGCGTTGATCATAAATATTCAAGAAATAAGCAGCTATAGCCAATTGTTGCGTATTTATATTGGTTTGCGCAGCATTGATAGTGCCGTTCAATACGGCCTTTCCTTGCGCATCACACATCACATAAGTATATGATGCTTGTTTGTAATTACCAATGTTCAATACCAGCATATCGGCAGTTGGATTGGGCCAAGCAGCTATGCTCACGTTTTGTAAATTTGAGATGCCCACAGGAAAAATTTCATAGGCATGCTGCACGCCCTGCGCAACACTACCCGTAGCACCTGTGTTAGTTGTATATACAACCTGACCATTGCTGTAAGAGGCACTACCTCCGCTACCTGCGGCATTTCCTCCAGCTGAATTAACCGACTCCTGGGCATGTAAAGCACTGCCGCAAGTAATGATGATGGCTGTAAGCAAATGCGGTAAACGCATGTGCACAAAAGCCTTGCTTTGTTTTAACGAGAACATGATGTGAATTTTAAATTTGTGTAAACATACAAAACTTTTAACGAAACAGCCAAACATTATCAAGTAACCTATTAATTCATAGTTTACTTTAATTGTGTTTAACCCAATAAATCTACCTTGGGATAGGATTCCCTTGTACCAAGTAACAATCAACCCAAGCATCCATTTGTTTCACCGAGTTAGGTCTTAAGAGTATCTTTCTTTTTTCATCCAATAAAAACATAGTGGGCGTGCCAAAAACATAATAATCTTTAACGATTTGATCTCCCCATTTTTTTAAAATAGCTGGTTGAAATAAAGGCGAATTCTTTTGTAACAAAATTACATGCCGATATGTTTTATTCAATAATATTAACAACAGCTTTAAGTTTATCATTTGCAAATCATATTTTGCTTAAACATTCTTAACTTTTATAAAAAAAACAAACAAGCTATAATTTTAAGCCAACGAAGCGTTAATCAACTAATTTTTCAAATCTGTTAAGAATTATCAAATTAAAATGAAATAAAATGGCATTTTGGTGTAGTAAACATCTCCAAAGTATTGCTATTACTGAGACAGCAAAGACGCACTCACATTTAAACGCTACCGATCTTTCTAAAACTTTTTGGGCTGCAGTTCCAAAACAAGGGTTGCGCTTTTTAAATCGATTAAAAACAGCCTATTTGTGCTTAATAATATAAATTTGGCTACTGTAAGTGCCAAAATTATTGGCTGCATGCAAATTTGATAACAATCCGTGCCAAAATCCAGCAAGCATGTTACCACCTTTATATTTTTCGCTGAGGATGGAAACGTAAAACGAATCAAGTTTCATAGGCAGGATTTTTTCTACTTCAAAAAGATTTTTTTCGAAAAGTGTTTTAATATCTTGCGGTTTAAAGTGGTATAAATGTCGAGGTACATCATAAGCGCCCCAATAAGCTCCGTAGTGTTTTGCATCTTTTGAAGCACAATTGGGTACCGCCACAATTATACGTCCGTTTGGTTGCAATAAGTTTTTAAGTTGTATAATGCGTTGGTCTAATTCGTGAACATGCTCTAACACATGCCACATGGTAATGATATCGAATTTGGTTGAATGCTCTTTTAACAAAAACGATTCTTCATGTATAGTTTCACCGCAAGTTTCAATGGCTAGGTTTTTGGCCGAAGGATCGGGTTCTACTCCAGTAACTCGCCAGCCATTGCTTTTTACTACTTGTAAAAAGTTGCCTGTACCACAACCAATATCCAACAAAGCTCCCCTTTTAATCAAACTGTTTACTAAGTTCAATTTCTGTTTTAAGGTAAACTTTCTTGCAAAGTGATATAGTTTATTAACCAAGCCTGTTTGGGTTCCTGTGTGTGAAATATAATTTTCGACTTGGTAATACCTACCTATTTCATCTTGCTTTGGACGAGGATTGGTAAATACAAAATCACAAGCAGTACACCTCACAATACTAAAGTTTTCTTTACTTGCTGTGTAGTCCTTACAGGTTAAAAAGTCTGAAAATCCGTTGCTTTTACAAATCGGACAAGTCGTTAATTTTTCCATAATTTTAAAATGTTCCACGTGGAACTATGCTTAATTTGAATAAATACTTCATCAAAAATTACAATGTAAAAAATAATATAAAAGGTCAAACAGGAAATAAAGAAATAGCGTCAAGCTTAATTCTAATCAATCAGCAGCATCAATAATCAATAAATTCAAAGGCAAAATCAAAAATGTTTCACGTGGAACAATCACAATTATCTTCCCAAATAAACCATCAAAATAGAAATGTCAGAAGGTGTAATGCCACTAATCCTTGCTGCCTGTCCAATCGTTTTTGGTCTCACTTTATTTAATTTTTCTCTTGCCTCAGCACCCAATGATGTTAATCGGTTATAGTCAAAATCACCATGCAAAACTAAAGACTCTAACCTGAATTGTTTATCAACCAATTCCTTTTCTTTTAGAATATAGCCTTCGTACTTTACCAATATTTCTGCTTGTTCTAATTCTTCCTCATTATATACATCTAATGAATTTTCTATACGCTCTATATTATTTTTAAAGAGTGCTAAATCAATATTCGGCCTCGATAAAATACCAAACATTTTTACCTTTTGATTAATATTTGAACTTTCTCTTTCGGCAAGCAGTGGATTAATTTCTTCGGGAGCAATACTTTCGTTTTTAATAAAAGCCACAATCTCATCAACATGCTTTACCTTTTCTTCAACTCGCATCATTCTTTCTTTACTTGCTAATCCTATCTTGTATCCCAAAGGAGTAAGCCTGGTATCAGCATTGTCTTGTCTTAATAAAATTCTATACTCTGCACGCGATGTAAACATGCGGTATGGCTCATCTGTTCCTTTTGTTACCAAATCGTCTATTAAAACACCAATGTAAGCCTCAGAACGATCTAAAACAAGAGGTTCTTGTTCTCTAATTTTTAAATGCGCATTAATTCCCGCCATCAAACCTTGACAGGCGGCTTCCTCATAACCGGTGGTGCCATTTATTTGTCCGGCAAAATATAAACCTTCAATATGCTTAGTTTCTAAACTTAGCTTCAACTGCGTAGGTGGAAAATAATCATATTCAATAGCATAACCAGGTCTAAACATTTTAGCATGCTCAAAACCAGGAATATTTACTAAGGCCTTTTGCTGGACTTCTTCGGGCAAAGAACTACTAAAACCATTTACATAAATTTCTACCGTTTTCCAACCTTCTGGCTCCACAAATAACTGATGTCTATCGCGCTCAGCAAATCGGGTTACTTTATCCTCAATAGAGGGGCAATACCTTGGTCCACTACCCGAAATCCTACCTTGATACATAGGAGACTTATCAAAACCCGTTCTTAAAATATCGTGCACTATTGGGTTGGTATAGGTTACATGACAAGGCAATTGATGTGTTAATGCTTTAGTATCGCTAAAAGAAAATTTAGAAGGATTTTCATCACCCCCTTGCACTTCCATTTTTGAATAATCTAAACTTCTTCCGTCTAACCTTGGAGGCGTACCCGTTTTCATACGACCAGCCTCAAAGCCTAAAGCAACTAGTTGTTCGGTAATGCCATGAGAGGCCTTTTCGCCAGTTCTTCCACCACCAAATTGTTTTTCGCCAATGTGTATTACGCCATTTAAAAAGGTACCACTTGTTATAATAACAGCCTTAGCATTTATAGCTATTCCCATACCCGTTACTACCCCAACTACTTTATTATTTTCGATAAGCAAGGAACTCACATTATCTTGCCAAAAATCTACATTAGGTGTTTGTTCTAACATTAAGCGCCATTCTTCAGCAAAACGAGCCCTATCGTTTTGTGTTCTTGGGCTCCACATGGCTGCACCTTTAGAACGATTTAACATTCTAAACTGCAAAGCTGAGTTATCAGAAACAATTCCACTATAGCCTCCAAGTGCGTCTATTTCTCTCACAATCTGACCCTTGGCAATGCCACCCATAGCGGGGTTACAACTCATTTGAGCAATGGTTTGCATGTTCATAGTTACCAGCAAAACCTTGGAACCCATATTGGCGGCGGCAGCAGCGGCTTCACAACCAGCGTGTCCTGCCCCTACAACAATTACATCATATTTATTAAACATGGTGCAAAGGTAAAAGAAATAGTAATTGTAGTAATATCCTTACAAAAAGAGATAGATATATGTGCTTATGGCTCTAAAGAAATAGACTCATCTCCAAGCTCATAATCCATTAAGGTAATAATAAACTGGAACATTTCATCAGAGGCGCGCATACTTCCGGCACGTTCGGCAACTTCTTGCGGTGGGTGAAACGGGTTGTTTTTATTATGTATGGTGTTATCAAAAACACCCTCCACCATGATGGTGCTGCCAGCTGGAATCTTAACCATTTTTTTAAACGTATAAAAATACTGCCAATTAAAATCCCATTTTTTTATTTTTATTAGAGGAATTGTATCGCCCTTATTAGTGATGGCGAAAGCCCAAAAAGATTTGCCCAATTTATGCATGTGCGGGTTAATAGTTAAAATACTAATATCCTTATTGATCTTTGCCTTTGTTATAAAGCGTTTAATTTCATTCGGAGGTATTACCAAAGGGGGTTCAATATCTGTTACACCAAGCGTACCCATTTGCAACTCTCTGGTAACTCTTTTAGGCATTTTCTTAGCAAAAAACACATTAATCCTGCTTACATCAAAAGTATCGCGCGAGGAGGGCCCGTAATGAATATCTTTAAATAAAAAAGCCCCTTGTTTATGTAATCTAAATCCAAACAAGCCATCGGGATACACCGTAGGTAATACACCTGGTAAATAGTTTACTGCGCTTTGCGTAAGAATAGGGTAAGTGCCATCATCATTTGCAACTTCAAGCGTGTTATATACTTCGCTGGCCTCGATGCTTTCGGAATTAATAATATTTTTACCAGCATAAATATTACTCTTTTTTCCTTTATCATATTGAATAATATGACCATTAACATGATGCACAACTTTGGTATTACCTGGCACAAACTCAATGGCGCTAACAATGGTATCTTTTTGTAATTCGAAGGGAAATTTCATCAAATAAAACTGGTCGAGGTTATTGCCTTTAATGAAGAGGGTATCTTTATATTCGAGCACCAAATCGGGTTTACCCAATGATGATTTATACTTGTAAACTGGTGCTTGGGGAGCTTTTGATAAATCACCTATAGGGCAACCTGCACTTACCCAATCTTGTAACAGTTGAATTTGACTTTCTGTCAATAATTTTTCGCCAACAAAATGGGTGTAACTGGGATCTGCAGGCCAAGGAGGCATCATTCTATTTTTTGTTACATAAGCAATTGTTTTTGCCCTTTTCTTTATGTTTTCGTAATTGGTTAATGAAAATGGTGCCACCCCATTAGGATTATGACATTTAGTACAATTGTTAAATATAATTGAAGCAATATCTTTTTCGAATGTAGGTGTTGGCTTTTTGAAACAAGCGCTAACAAGTATACTAGACATACTTAAAACCAAATAACTTATGATTGAAGAGTGTTTCATTGGCTTCAAAAGTATTTAAAGTAAACGAATCGATAACATAAAAAATAAAAAAATTCCCTGTTACTCTTTCGAATAACAGGGAATTTTAGAATTAGTTTTTAAATGCTTAATCAACCAACAATTTAGTTGTTTGAATTGCATCTTCGGTTTGCACTTTAATGATGTACATTCCTTTGTTGTAAGCACTCGTGTTAACAGTGCATTTGTTATTGTAATTATTGCTTGTAAAAATTACTTTTCCAGCAAGGTCAAATACCTCAACTTGCTTTATTGAGTTAGTTGCAGAAATAGTAACTAAGCCATTAGATGGATTTGGATAAACAGAAAGTTGATTAACAACCTCATTGTTTTTAATCCCTAAAGCCTCCCATTCGCCAACTTGCAATTGACGCATAATGCGAGGACAGAAATAGTTAATAACTGTATCAACATAAGTTTTACCTTTTGTAGCCGACATACCTGGGCTACTTAATACATTTGCAGCATTGATAGCAGCTGCGTCATAAGTGCCACCTGTAGCAGCATTTGTTGCAGCAACAGTAGCTGTTAAAACATTTAAATCCCACCAATCCCAAGGAGAACCTTCATTAGCGAAACGATTAATAGCAGTGCGATCGGCAATATTAATAGGAAATAAACCATCGGGATTATTAATGGTAACTGTTGATCCTGTGTTTATTAAGTTGTAAGGATAAGTTTGGTTGTACATACTTCTTGCTCTTGCAGTGTAAGTATCGCCAAAAAACAACACATTTTTATACGCGTTATTAATACCTTTAGCATTTGCATTTTCGATAAATACATTAGCCCCTTGCACATCCACCACATCTCCTTGTGTTGTTGGAACAACTACAATACCTGAATTAAATGGAGCAAATGGATCGCGAATGCAATGCACAGAGGCAACAGCAGGCTCTCCAACATTTATCCATGAAGTATCGGCTAAAGCACCACCAACATTCATTACCATATTTACAGCATTAGAGTATCCGCTGTGCTCATAAGTATTGAATGTAGCAATTCCACCTGTGCCGTCAATGTTTCCTAGCAAAGCTGTGTTGATGTATGATTGACCTTGTGTGAATAAAGGTGGCGCATCAATTTGACTTACAAACTTAGGTAATTCCATTTCAGATTGTTTATCTAAGTATGCCATGCCTAAAGCGATATAACCGCCTGTGCCATGTCCGTAAACTGCAATTTTAGTATCATCAATTTTATAAGGATTATTATTAGTTGCCTTTTCTTTACGCATAAAACGCACACATGTTTTTACATCTAAAACAGCACGATAAACAGCTTGCAGTAAAGTTCCTCTTCTTACTTCTTCGTCTGTTGATGCAGGATTCCAACCTAAACGATAAGTCATTGCAGCAACAACATAACCTCTTTTAGCAAATTCCATACATGCCTGAACTATAGATGAATCTTTACGAGAACCTGTAGGAGAGCCATTGATAATTGGAGGTAAGAAATTTCCAGAATGCAACACTAAAATTAAAGGTCTGTTTGCTGTTAAATCAACAGATTGACTAGGTTGATACACATCCATTTTTAATGCTTGAGGACCAGGTGCACCGCCAGAAAGAGAAAGGGCTTGATTTGTACCATAAGTTACATCTGGCGTAATTGTAATTTGTGCATTGGTATAAATTGGGTCGTCATAACGACTTTGTGCGGTAGCGGTTAGGCTGGCACCAATGGTTAATAAAGCAAAAATATTGCGTAATTGTTTTTTCATTTTGTTTCTATTTATTAGTTATTGCGTAAAGTTAATTTATTATTTTTTATCCCATTCAAATAATATAGAAAAATAGGCCAAACGACCTATGGCAGGCCCACCAAAAACTTGGTAAGGTTTGTTTTCGAAAGCATCATAAATTCTATTCACAAAATTAGGTTCATTCTCATTAAACAATTGCGACAGTCCCATTAAATTTGAAGCACCAAGTTTAAAAGTTGTTTTTATTTTAGGAATTCTAATATTGATTTGCGCATCAACCATATCATAGGTTGGTAAGTCGCCAGTAAATTGCGGAGAGCCAGTAAATGTATAGCCTTGTACCCATTTGTAATTAACATTAAAACCCCAATTTTTAATAGAAAAGTTGGGAAGGCCTTTAAACAATTTACCAATATTGAAATTTGAAATTAAATCTCTTGCGCTTAAACCAATATTAAATTTATTAGCAGGCGTATTAAAGGCGGGAATAATTTGATCATCATCTCCAGATAGGTTGAGTACATTCCACGAATAATTAGCATTTAAAGCCATTTTAGTGGTAAAATAATAATTAGCGCCCACACTTAAACCTTGGGAGGTAATTAAGCCTTGTGCATTTGCCGCTACACGATAAACCTGGGTGCCAGGGCCTACCCTAACAAAAGGAGCTGTTTTTAAATCTACGCCTACTTTATAGCCAATAAAATCTCTGTAAAAACTGTAATAGTAGCCAGCATCGATGTATATTTTATTCCATAATGTAGCTCTGTAACCAAGCTCTATGGTTTTTACTTTTTCTGGTCTAATGGCATCAACATTAAACCTTTTTAAAAGGGTTGAATCTTGTTGTGGCTTGTCGATATATTCGCGCAGAGACTCAACCGTAACTAAATTATTTACACCATTTAGGTTGCCTAATAAAATAGCTCTTCCCACATTGTAATATAAATATTGATCTGCAAGCGTTGGATTTCTTAAAGCCGAAGAAAAAGAAACTCTGGCCGTATGATTTTTGAAGGGGTTATAAACCAATGATAGTGCGGGAGAAATTATGTAATTAAAGTTTTGATTTTTATCTACCCTTGTTGTTGCTGTTGCTCTTAATTTTTCATTAAGAAACTTTCTTTCTAATCCTAGATAAGCGCCAAATTCAAAATTGGTAATTTTTCTAAAAGGTTCGCTATCATTAATTAATTTGCCTGAAAGGGTATCGTTTCTGTTAATCAATGTATCACTAAAAATAGTGCCTTTTGATTCGGGTAAAAACCATCGTGCATTTCCTCCAATAGTAATATCTAACCATTTGGGAGTAAATTTATATTCGGCTGCAGTATGATATAATTTTGAACGGTCGTAAAATTTCGAACCACCTTCATTAAATCTTCGGCTTGTAATATTATTGTATAAAGAATCGTATTGTTTAGAGCCTACCACATACTCGGCATTGGGATAAGTTGTTGTGGATTGATTTGCATACGCGCGTGCTGCATCATGAAAAGCACCCATCAATTCGGGATATTGACTTATTAATAAATTTGCTCTTGCGGTGTCATACACCTGTCCTACACCCGGAGGCTGCGGAAAATTTGGAATTGCTCTTATATTTTTACGCACATTTGTGGCCCAATATTGTTGATATCGTTTAAACCAATCTATATCTGGCTTACTGAGTGTGCTCATTTTAAATGCTGTTTGAACAATATCATAAGAATCGCCTGCATCTTCGCCAGTTGTATAAGCTCTTACAAAAAATTTATTTTCTTGTTTTATCTCAAATCGAGCCTGATAAAATTGAATGTTTCTTAATGCATATCGATTATCGCCCTGATAAATTGTACTACCTTTACTATAATTACCCGCTGCAATTACTTCTATTTTATCGGTAATTTTATAGTGTAATGAGGCCTGCGTTTTAATGTTTTCAGTTTTATAATTTGCAAGATCTTCTTCTCTGTATCCACTTCTATAAATCACCCCTAAACCTGGGAAGTTTATTTGATTACCGTAACTAGTATAGTTGTTTCCACCACCCAATGCTTCATCACCATAAACATTGACAGCATCATAACCACCTGGGTTATTTATTCCTCTTTTTGAATCAATGGTTGGGTTGTAGTTTTGCGCTTCCCAATCATTGGCTTTCATGGTAAAGAAGTTAAATTTATAAGCAAATTTCTCTTTGCCAGCTTTGTTTTTTATCACATCAGCCCAACGAACCGCATATTCATTTAAATTTCTTTCTCCCACTTTGGCAGACACGCTTAAACCCTGAAATTGCCACGGATTTTTGGTGGTCATATTAATAACACCATTAAAAGCATTTGGACCGTAGAATGCAGAACTTGCACCCGCAACAATATCAACTTTCATTACATCAAGATCTGAACTTCCTAAAAAATTACCAAGCGAAAAGTTAAGCCCCGGAGATTGATTATCTACACCATCGATTAATTGTAAAGATCTTACAGGAGATGTACTGTTAAATCCTCTTGTATTAATTACTTTAAATCCAAGACTTGCTGCAGTAATATCAACCCCTTTTAAATTAGCCAAACCATCATAAAAGTTTCCACCTGCTACTTCTTTAATTGCAATCAAATCCATTGCTTCCACGGTGAGCGCTGATTGCTTTTGTTTTTCGCTTATTCTAATATCCGAAACTTCAATGGCTTTAAGTGCCACTTCGTTTGATGATAATTTAATTTTAATTTTTTCAGATGGTTCATTTACAACAATCTCTTTGGTATTGTATCCTAAAAAAGTAATGATAATTGTTAGAGGAAATTTTTGTTTGGTTTCTATTTTAAAATTGCCATTAATATCAATAACACTGGCTTCGTTACTTCCTTTAATTACTACCGTTGCGCCAATAAGCGGTTCAGCATTAGATTCATCGGCAACACTACCACTAATAACACTTTGTGCCTTGCTAGCAAAGTTTGAGATTATAATAAGAAAAACTGTAAACAGTAAATGCCTCATTTAAAGGATGATTTAACGATACTTTATTGAAAACTACTTTAACTAAACCAAATAAACCCTATTCGACTATCCTCCAAAATCCTTTCTTTCGCGCCATAGTTGATTAAACGACTTTGGAGCCATAGCAGGCATTTCGCGCTTATTTCCCCAGGCTTTTCTAAGTACTTGCTTAAACATAAATCCTTTTACTTTAGCCCCACCTTTATCCATATTGCTGCGTTTCATTACCGCATTTTTCCAAAAATAGATGGTTAAATTTTCGGTTTTACTTACATGTTTATTTCTTACCGCATTCCTTCTGCTGTATGTCAAAAACGAAGATATATCAATATTCATAGGGCACACTTCATTACATTTTGAACATAAAGTAGAGGCAAAAGCCAAATGGGTTAAATCGCTATTATTTTCAATATGATGACTCACCAATGAACCATAAGGACCTGTATAAACCGAACCATAAGCTTTTTCGCCCGAAAATAAAGTTACCGGGCATGACCTAGAACAAGCATTGCAGTGAATACAATTTAAAATTGCTCTTTGTTCGTGATCGGCCAAAATTTGTGAGCGACCATTATCTAATAAAATTACATATAATTCTTCCTTTAATGCATCGTCTTCATTTAGTTTATTACCATTATAAATGCTAATGTTTGCATGAATAGGCTCACCAAATTTATTTGTACTTTGTAAAGCAGCTAATAGTTCAACATCATTAAAACTTTGAATTACAGCATCAATACCACAAACAAATATTTGAATAATTGCATTTCCCTGAATTTGTTTGACTTTATTTTCATGATTTAAGCAAACAATACTGCTGCTATCAGCCACAATAAAATCGGCTTTTGTTAAAGCAATAAAACTATTTTTAAAATCTGTTGCTTTATTAATGTTATACTTGGCAGATTGAGCATCTTTATCAAGTTCTTTAATGATATTTGAATCATCAAAATATACCGGTAAATGTTGTTGATTACTGATCGTTGAAATTTCTTGTAAAGCATCGGCAGCATCGGTTGCCCATATCACTTTTACTTTTGTATTATTTAAATCGAACTCAAAATTTGATAATAATTTATCAGTGTTTTCAAGCGCTTTATTTTTTAGATAAGAAGCGCGTTGACTAGCTAAATCGTACTTATCAAAAAAAGTTCTTGCCAAATCAACCTGACGGTTTAATTTATTATTTTTTTGCGCCTGTTTCTTTATATTTTCAGGATCAACCAAATATTGGTCTACTTTGTTAGTAAAATCTTGTCTTTTCATTTCTAATCAATATTTTAGCAAGGAATTTTTTGTGCACGATTAGCATGTCTACCACCTTCAAATGTTGTATTTAAAAAGGTCTTAACAATAGCCAATAATTCTTCATCATTTAAAAATCTTCCAGGAATAGCTAAAATATTTGCATCATTATGCTGTCTACTTAATGAAGCTATTTCTTTACTCCAACATAAAGCCGAACGTATACCCTGATGTTTATTAGCTGTCATATTAACACCTTGACCACTACCACAAATTAATATTCCAAAATCAAATTCTTTTTTTTCAACTGCATTTGCAACAGGATGCGCAAAATCTGGATAATCAACACTATCATTAGAGTAAGTTCCAAAATCTTTAAAAGAAATTTGATTATCTTTAAGAAAGGTAATTACCTTATTTTTAGCTTCAAAACCAGCATGATCGGCACCTATAGCAATATTCATTATATTTTATGTGTTGTAATTTCTACAAAGTTATAAGTTGTAAGTGTACTTAAATTCTGCTATCAAAAATAGTATTAACAATGCTCTATTCACAATAAAGTATTTTCAAGTATATTGATAATGAATTGATAATGAGGTTATTATTAGAAAAGAGAGTTTATAAACAGTTAAGATGTTAATAGCTGTTGATAAAGAAAAACATTTAATGAAAAGTATTGTTGCAAAAGATAAAGCTGTGCTTGTATGATATTAATTAACGTAATTCCTAATTTAGTTAGCCATTACATATTGAAAAAAATACACAACGTTTTAAACAAAAAACACATCTATTTTACATAAAAGTTATTCAAATCAACTAGTTTAAACAATGTGTTAATAAACTTTATCATTAATTGATTTTAAACAACTTAGCTTAAAAATATTAGTTAAAAAACTGTTATCAATATTTAATAAATTACATTTACATGCGTTTAAGCATAAACAAATGAACATTACTAACAGCCTATTAATAATAACATATTTTCTTTAA
>CAIKXD010000173.1 GCA_903831265.1 uncultured Bacteroidota bacterium | reverse complement strand
ATCACTGCAAACACAGGTAATGATATAAAATTAAATTACCAGGATTCAGTTTTAGTAAAAAGAATTTATCATTTAAAAGCCAAGTAAAAACCATTACTTTATCATAAAAAAAAGGAGCTCAATGCTCCTTTTTTTATGCAATAAACTCTGCATTTATATCGATGTGAAATAAGTAATGGCCCAAATTTGTTTAATAAATTTACAATGGTTAATGCCGATACAACTTGAAAATATACAATAAGGCTTGGCCGCAATTTGACTAAATTGAAAGTGTAATCGGTATTATTTCAATTTACTACCATCAATCAATGCTGTCCAAACAGCCATTTTATTGTTGTGTAAACTCATCCAGATGGGTCTAACAATATTGTTGTGCGCTACAATGTTGATATAGTCACCAAAAAAAACACCCTTTGAAGGTAAAAATGGATTTTCATTAATCTTAATATTGGTAAAACTTTCTCCCCCATTATCGCTATAAGCCAAATATACATCGGTTTGTGCATCATTATAATTTCTTCTATCATAAAACAAACAATACAAACGGCCATTGCTTTGATCAATCGTAAACCACGACATAAATTGTTGGTTGTTCGTAGTATCATTGTTTACCTTGTAAGGCTTAGACCAGCTAATGCCATTGTCAATTGATTTTACCAACCATACATCGGTATTGTTTTTTCCATTTCTTTGATCGCTCCAATTAATGTAAATAGTTCCACGATTTGCGCCATTACTATTATCGCATGCAGTTATTGGCAAACCATTACATCTATAAATACTATCAATATCATAGGTCCAACCATCAGGGATTTCACAAACCACTTTTTCATTAGGCAACCAATTTTCTCCTTGATCTTTTGATTGATTAAAAACCAATCCTTTTGGACCAGCCCATGCCACATTAATTTCGCCATTAATTCCCACACATGGCACAGCACCCTCAACAGTGCTATCATTATCCAAACAATCACCCGCATACGTGCTTAAAACACGAGGTGAAGACCATGTTTTACCTTCATTGTTAGAGCGCGAGAACAAGATCAAACTTTTATCTGCAGGTAGCTTACTTTCGTATTTATCAAATTGTGTCCAGGTAACATAAATATTTCCATTTTGCCTGTCAACCGCAGCCCACTCCTTATCTTGTGCTTTGATGCCGTTTTTTCCCATGTAGGTATCAAGCTTCCAAATTTTACCTTTATCGCTCGACTTTTGCGCTACAATTCGGTCAATCCATGTCCCATTTATATAATCAGATAAATGGAAATAATAAAAATTTCCTTTGTAATCATTAATTATACAGGGATCGCCATAAACACTATATTTAGAGGTCAATGTTTGATTGGCCCATGTTTTACCTGTATCGTTTGAAGTATAAACATTATTAAGATTAGCACCTGCCACCAAAAAATTGGGCGAATTAAAATCGATAGCAATTGAAACTTCATTTGGGTCGCCAATACTGTCGATCAAAATATTCTTAAATTGAGCACTAACACTACAGTGAAGTAGGATGAATACAAAAAACACCAATCCCTTATTTCTCATTTTTACAAAAATTGCTCTTGCTCATTTATCGGTTCAAAAATAATGTTATTTTCTTGGTTTTGGAGTGGTTTTGAATGTTCGTTTAAACCAGATGTTATTTCTTTTGGTATGTCATCACCAAAAGCATCACAACCGCCATTAATTTCACGCCAATGCTTGCATTTAAAACAAACTAATTCTATTGCTTCCATTATTATTTTTTATAATATTTGTCAAATAATTAACCAATTTTTAAAGAATATTTTGATGGGTTTCCCTTAATTTATATTCTTTAAATCCTTCTGCTAAAAATTCATCTATGTTAGTAGCTGCATTTTTACCTGAAAAATATCAAAAAAATCATTAGTATGAATAACATCATTTATTTCTTTTTTATATTATAAATGCAATAATAATTCTTTTTTAATGACATTTGTATTGTTGTAAAATTTTGTTGATCAACTATTCATACTACCTAATCTAGTTTTAAGAAACACACGGTTATTAACATTTAGGCCCATCTCCTATTGATAAAACAAAATATTAGTTGATGAAATTAATGAGGTAAATTGTAAATTTGCCAACCATGAAAAAGCTGTTTCTCCTTTTTTATTTCTTAATTAATATTATTTTTTGCGCAGATAACCAGGCGAAAAAAATTAGCAAACCATATCTTAAAAGCAATATCGATAAGGGTTTTGCTGCTTTGATTGAGTATGATTACTTTAAAGCTAAAAAAGTTTTTTACACTTGTGCCATCAAATACAGAAAACTTGCAGATTTTGGTTTAGCAACTATCTATTATCGAAAAGATAATCCATTTCATAACATTGACTCAGCATACGCATGTATAAGGCGCTCTGAGGACGTTTTAATGTTAGCAAATAGCAAGACTCAAAAAAAAATGGTGAAATGGAAAATTTCAAACGATAGTATTGCCACTTTAAAGAAACTCATTGAAGAACGAGCGTTTGAATATGCAAAATCAAAAAATACAATTGATAGCTATGAAATATATTTACAAAAATATTGGCAATCAAATTTAGTTGCCGAAGCAGCAAAAAACAGAAATTCATTGGCCTTTGAGCAGGTTGTTAAAATAAATACTTCAGCAGCTTATATAGATTTTATAAACAAATATCCAGCTTCAAATGAGGCGTTAGTTGCCAAAAAAAATTACGAATTAGCCATTTTTAAAGAATCTACAGCAAGTCATACATTATTTGCCTATAGTGATTTTATTCAAAAATATCCCAATAGTCCTTATTTACTAGCAGCAGAAGATTCGATTTATAGTATAAGTACCATAAACAAAGACAATGAATCTTACTATGCGTTTATCAAAAACTATCCTCGAAATAGGCATGTAAACAAAGCTTGGTCATTAATTTTCAGTAACAGTGGCAATGATTATTCTACAGCGTTTTTTGAGTCGTTCATAAAAAAATACCCCGAATACCCTTTCAAAGATGCTATTAAAAAGGAATTGCTCTTAGCGCAAACAAACTTTATAATTGTAAAAGACAATGGAAAATATGGCGCTATAAACCAAACAGGAAATATTATGATTCCGTTTATTTATGAAACATTAGATGATTTTTCGGAAGGTTATGCTGTTGCCTCACAAAATGGGCGTTATGGTTACATTAATAAGGCAGGCAAGATAGTTATACCGCTAACTTTTGATGATGCAGAATCATTTCATGAAGGCATTGGTGTTGTAAAAAAAGAGGATAAATACGGTGCGGTTAACAAGGCCGGTGATATGATAATTCCTATTGAATATCAAGAGTTAGGTGATAGTCATGATAGTTTACTGTTAGCTCAAAAGGACAATAAATTTGGATTTATTAGTCAAAAAGGTGTAAGCATTATTCCCTTTGAATGGGACAATGCGTATGACTTTAGCGAATCTTTTGCATCGGTTGAGAAAGCGGAAAAGCAAAGTTTTATTGATAAAACTGGGAAGCTGCTGCATCCATTAATTTACGATTGGGTGGAACCATTTAATAAAGGAATTGCTCGTGTTCAGATGAATGAATTATATGGCTTAATAAATACAAAGGGCGATAGTATTTTGCCTTGTAATTTTGATATAATTTCTAAATTTAGTGAAGGTTTAGCGCTTATTGCGAAAGATGATAAGTGCGGTTATATTGACGAGCAAGGTAAAATGACCATTCCAATGATTTATGATTGCAGGGCCGAAAATGATGTTTTTGGTTTATTTAAAAATGGATACGCTAAAGCAACCAAAAAAAACAAGAGAAGTTTAATTGACCAAAATGGTAAGGCAATAATACCCTTTGAATATGCTGATGTTGATTTATTAGCTGAAGGATTGATTCCTGTAAAGAAAAAATCGAAGTGGGGATATGCAGATATTTCGGGCAAACAAATTATTAAAATAAAATACGACAAGGCCGAGTCTTTTTCAAATGGTTTAGCAGTGGTTAAAATTAAAGGTAAATACGGCTATATCGACAATAAGGGTAAAATGCAAATTGAAGCAATTTACGAAGAAGCACAAAGTTACAGAAAGGAAGGAGCTATTGTAAAGAAGGAAGGCAAATACGGCATGCTTAACGCATCGGGAAAATTTACTTTTGCGTTAGATTACGATAAAATAAGCTTTACAGATAATGGCATCATTGTTTTTGAAAAAAACGGCAAAAAAGCACTATTTTACCCTACTCAAATGCGCTTTATTTATAAGGAAAAGGGATTTTAACTGATATTTTTTGGATATTTAAGAGATTTTTTTTAGTTTCGCGCTCCGCTATTAAAAGTGGCATAAATTATTAACTAACTAAATTATTATTAACCATGTTGAACAACTATGAAACCGTTTTCATTATGACTCCCGTTTTGTCTGATGAACAGGCAAAGGAAACGGTAAGCAAGTACAAACAATTACTTGCAGCAAATGGCGCCAAATTGGTGCACGAAGAAAGTTGGGGCCTAAAAAAATTGGCTTACCCAATTCAAAAAAAATCGTCAGGTTTTTATCACCTGATTCAGTTTCAAGCACCAGGTAACTTTGTTGCCGATCTTGAAATTAACTTTAAGCGTGATGAGCGCATTATTCGCTTCCTTACTGTTTCACTCGACAAGCATTCATTAGCTTGGGCAGAAAAGAGAAGAGCTAAGAAAACAGAAACTAAAGAAGTAACCGCTTAATTTTAAAAAGAAATGTCAAAAGCACCAGAAATTAGATACCTAAACCCTGTAAGCGTTGAGGTTAGCAAGAAAAAATATTGCCGTTTTAAAAAATCAGGCATTAAATATATCGACTATAAAGATGCAGATTTCTTATTGAAATTTGTAAATGAGCAAGGTAAAATTTTACCTCGCAGACTAACAGGAACTTCTGTTAAATATCAACGTAAAGTTGGTACTGCCATTAAAAGAGCGCGCCATTTAGGTTTAATGCCTTATGTTGCCGATTTATTAAAATAATCTAAGGAGGATATACTATGAAAGTAATATTAAAGCAAGAGGTTAAAAACCTTGGAGAAAAAGACGAATTGGTAACTGTAAAAAATGGTTACGGTTCAAACTTCCTTATCCCAAAAGGAATGGCAATTTTGGCTACCGAAAGTAACCAAAAACAATTGGCCGAAACCATGAAACAAAGAGCTTTTAAAATTGAAAAACAAAAGAAAGAAGCTCAAAAAGTAATTGATTTCTTAAAAGATGTAACTATCAAAGTTGGTGCTAAAGCTGGCGAAAATGGTAAAATATTTGGTTCTGTAACTTCTATTCAAATTGCTGATGCTATCCGCAAATTAGGACACGAAGTTGATCGTAAAGCCATTATCATTAACGAAGAGCATATCAAAACTTTAGGTACATACACCGCTAAGTTAAAATTAATGAAAGATATGATTGCTGAAATTAAATTCGAAGTAATTGAAGAGTAATTAATTTTATGAATTCAAAAGAGCCCTAAGGAATTATTTCTTTGGGGCTTTTTGTTTTACCTAGATTCCGCTTTGGAAACCTACTCAATTTTGCTTTGCTCTCAAGCACCCACTTAATTCCATTGAATTTCAAAATAGCTCGCTATTCTTTCAATCAAAAACAGTAGGTAAACACTTGATAATATTGCATAAACTTGTTGATTAACGATCACTAATGCATCATTTGGGTTAATATAGATTGTTCTATCCTACATTGAAAGAGTTTTGTTTTGCAACTGATTAATACACTTTCAATTTAGTGCAATTGCGGCCAAGCCTTATTGTAATAGTTTCAAGTTGTATCGGCATTAACCATTGTAAATTTTTAAACAGCTTTAGGTTATTTAATAAATACAATTGGTAGTAGTTCATATTACTGCTGTTTAAGCTTAATGCAATGAGTTGCAATTATTGAAGTGAATTTTCTTTCATTGCTTGTTTCAGATTTTTAGAAACATTAAAATCAAATTCAAACAAATTGTGTTCATTGAAAAGTAAAATAATAAAATCTTGATTCTTTATTTTTTCTGAAAGTGTTGATGAATCAACTATTTTATTTGCAGCATAAGCTCCATTATTGGCGAAATAAATAACATTATTGTAATACCAAAACTCACTATCCTTATCAAATATATTTTGAAAAAATGGATAGGTATGAATCCAAGCCCAAGAAAAGCTATCGCCAATTAGAATTGCTTTAGGCTTGTATTTACTTTGGTCATCTTTAAATTT
>CAIKXD010000172.1 GCA_903831265.1 uncultured Bacteroidota bacterium | reverse complement strand
TAAATATATATAAAGGATAAAGGTATTCAACGATGGCATTTTCTGCAAAAAATATAAAGATTGCTCTTGAAACGGCATACTCTAAAACACACATTCTCGTCATGCTGCTTGTTGCATGTTTATTTATTTGGATTGGAATATACGTATACAGAAACTATGTTGGTTCTTATTTAGGTTCGCACATTGAAGGATATGCCGTGAATATGGGAGACGATGCTGTTAATACAAACGGAAAAACGGCTACACTTCACATGTTTGGAACCGGTTGGTGTCCTCATTGTAAAACGGCAAAACCAATTTGGGATGCATATGTAGAAAAAAATCAAAACATGAAGGTTGGAAATTATAATGTGCTGTTTAAAAGCGTCGATTGCGACAGCGCTGAAGGCAAGCCGCTGTCAGATGCTTTCAACGTAAAAGGGTATCCATCATTCAAGCTGGAACGTTCTCCCGGCGACGTTGTCGATTTTGAAGCAAAACCGAGCGAAGACAATTTCAACAGTTTGTTACAATCTTCATTGCAGTAAATATTTTTTTATTCAGATGGATTCTTATTTGGTCGAATTATAATTTTCTTTTTTGCGGGAGCTTGTCCTTGACTTTGCCCTTGACTAGAAGAATAAGAAGAAGACGCAGCAGAAACCACGGTCGCCTTGGGCAAGAGTTCGCCAATAATCGAAACTTGTTTGTCGTTCAATTCAAATCGCTGCCCAATCACACGAATTCGAATGGTGTCTTTTTCTTTAATGGAATTGAAATACTCATTCGTTGAATGATGGTCTCTTGATACATAAATAATGACCGGCGAATTCTTTTCGTCCAAGTTTGTAAACGCTCGTATACCCGCTTGCGTTATATTTTTGGCATAACATTTGATCTGCATTCCTTCCACTGGACAACAAATGCTGCATTCAAACACCACCTCAAATTCAATAAACCTGCTTTGCAATGTTCCGCTCGATATAGTTATGATTTTTATAGACCCCGGCCTGACATACCCTTCCACGATGCACTTGCCTTCTATTTTGGATGATATTGTGTGTCGTATCGTTGTCTCAACATTTGTTCCGACAAGAATAAACGGTAGCTGCACCTTTTGAGACAAAACGGCTCTCGAATACAACAATGCTTCTTCTCCACCAACAGCAAGTTTTTTATTTACATTTTCGCTAGACAGAGCCATTTTTTTTGATATGTATTATTATTGATTAAGTGTAACAAATGGGTTTGCAAATAGTTCGGCAAATGTTAAAAAATAGAATTAACAAAACCAAATCACAATAATAAAATTTGCTTTTCGTTGATGTTTAAAAATAATATCGATTACACTTTCAATTTATTCCAATTGCGGCATGGCCTTATTGTAGTAATTTCAAGTAGTATCGGCATTAACCATTGCATATTTATTTTTTAGTTGGACTAAAAAATAAATGTAATTGATAAAAGCTAAACCTTTATTTTAAGTTCTTCGTTAAGAAAATTAAAAATATTTTATGGAATAAAAACATTTACGACATCTAACAAGTAAATCAAACAAAATGAATGAACCTTTACTAATGATTAACGCAGCGACTGTGTCAATTTTTTATTCACTTTTTAATACTTACAGTTATGTCAGCAAATTTTTTAACTCCAAAAAACTGGGACAATGTTACCGATCATGGTCGTAATAATTTAGTGTTCCAAAACCGAAATCACGAATATGGCGCTTACACCATTAGGCGCGATTACAACCATCATCTTTTTTTAGCACTTTTTATAAGCACAGGTATTTTTTTAAGTGCTTTTATTATTCCTAAAATGATGCTCAACAGCAATGCATCATCGCTCGTTTTAATTCCTAAAACAGATCAAGTAATTGTTCAGTATGATATTACGCCTCCAATCACCAAAGCCGAAGAGCTACCGCCACCTGTGCTTGAAAAGCCTAAAAAAGAATTTGCAACTCAAAACAATTTACAATACAAAGCGGTAGAGGAAAAAGTTGAACAAACAGCCATCGTTAATCAAAATATAATTAACCCTGGCACCACCACTACCACTGGCCAAGTGGGTGAACCTGTAATTGACAAACCAATAACTGAAAATGGAAAAGGAACAGTTGAACCACCTCCATCAGGGCCGGTGCTCACTGCAGAGGTAATGCCAGGTTTTCCAGGTGGAGAGGCGGCATTATTCAGGTATTTACAAGGTAACATTAATTATCCATACGGTGCCAGAGAAAATGGGATTAAGGGAACTGTAATTGTTGGCTTTGTTATTGATGTTACCGGCAAGCCCGTAATGCTTACTATTTTAAAAGGCATCAGAGGCGGTAAAGATATAGAGGCTGAAGCCATGCGTGTAATTGCAAGTATGCCCAATTGGTCGATTGGGAAGCAAAATGATAAGCCTGTGCCAGTTCAATTTAGCTTGCCTGTTAAGTTTGATTTGAGGTAAGTAAGATTATAGAATCAGGTATTAAAGAGCAGTTGTAGTATAAAACTATAGCTGCTCTTTTTGTTTTTACCGCACATTCGGCATTAGAAATCTACACTATTTTATTTCAATCGCAAGGACTTGCTCCCATTTTGAATTTCAAAATAGTATGTGAGCACTTGATATTATAACGATTATACAAAATAAATAGTGCAATTTTATTGAACTATATTTTGATATATCGGCATTATACATTATAAATTTATTAAATAACTATGGTCTATTTGACAAATGCAATTGGTATAGAATCTAATTTGAATCAAAAAAGCCATAAAATAATTTAAGATTTGTTCCTTATCAATTTTTGTATTCTCTTTTTTGATTCATTAGTTACGTTAGATTTTTTAGCATAAGCTTTCCAATTATAAATCACCTCTTGCACCTGATCAATAATAGCACTTGCATTTTTTATTTTGAAATAATTAGCCAACTCCATTAGGTGTTCTTTGGTGGGATTTGCACTTTCTCCGCTCACCATAGTGCTATGCATACCATGTCCTGAACTCGAAAAAGTTAAATCATATGCGGGAGCTACTTTCCAGTTTCCATTTTCATCCATTAAAAAAGAAATATTTTTACTGTGATCATCTCTGTTATGTGCAAACACATTAAATGCGGCCAAACGAAGAATTTTTTCATAAGCACGAACATCTCGTTCAAGTATGAAAGCGCAATCCATTATATTACCATAATCTAAATTGCTTAGTCTGAAGTTATCGTGCATTATTCCGGCAGCAGAATGCATGTGCAATCGATTATTTCCAATTCTATCAAAACGTTTAGTACCAAAATATACCCGACCAGATTTACCATTAAAAAGTTTACATTCACTCATTTCAATACCTGCATCAATTGCCATTTTAGAGTAGGCATATTCAATATTTGCAATATCTGGGCTATCAGTAGATGAAGGAAATTTTATGATCCAATGCTCATAGCCCACTGGCAAATCATTTTCTGCAACAATTATATGTGCTGTTTTGGGGTTGTAGCCCACTAATATTTTTGGTCGAGCACCGCCCGAAGAACCACCTAGAATATACAATTCATCGAGTATTTCTATGGAAGTTCCTGAAATAATTTGCTGCGTGGCGTTTGCAATTTTATCTAATTCAAATTCGAAATATTTATGTATACCATCTTCTATTTCAGGTTTATAAGTTAATGCTCCCATGCCTTTGCTTCCCACAAAAGCCAAGCGGTCAAGCATGGTAATATCTCTTATATCAATTCCCTTTGCCCTTAATGCTCTATCTAACAATAATTGCCCCCAGCCATCTGGTAAAGAATCGGCAAATACACCAAACAGGCCCTCAAATGGAATGGCCTCAGCTTTATTTATACCTGTATTTAATTTTAATTTTAGGGGAGATATCTCTAACCCTGAACCAATAAAGCTGGTATAATATTTAAAATAAATAGCGCGTCCTTCACTTACCAGCTCTCCAAGCTCAATTTCATTTTCATTGAACTGAATAGAAACAATTATTTTTTTTATGTGCTCCATAGTTAAATTTTTGTTCTGTCGCTAAAGAGTTTGTCAATTTGCTTCAAGTTGTGATCTATATTTAAAATCAATTCAAAGTCGTTGATGCGATTAAGTATTTGAACCGTTTTGAGCAATGATTCTAAAGATATTTGTCCTGTAAGTTCAAAGCGTTTAACGCTGCCTAATGACACACCTGATCGCAAGGCTAATTGATGCTGTGTAAGGCCAGCTTGCTTTCGTAAAACTTTATGTTTTTCTGCTAAATCCTTTAGGATATCAAATGGTTTTTTCTCAACTCCAAATTTTGTCATTTTAGCTAATATATTAAACAAAAGTAGTTATTATTTGCTATAATAGCTAATATATTGGCTATTTATAATTTAAAAGTTAGCTATTCAAATTCTACCGATACACGGGAGCAATTATAACTTTTAAAACCAATGCCATGCGCACTAACAACTTTACTGAATTAACTCAAACACTTCAATCTTAACTATTATACCGATGTGAAATAAGTAATAGCCCAAATTTGTTTCATGGCATTTGACACAAACTTTTTTCAAACGGGCATTTAACATTGTAAGATTTTAAATTATTGATATATTATATAAATCACATTGGCATAACACTCGTAAAATTATTAGGGCTACACTTTGGTGCTTTCTAAAGTTGAATTAAAATTGAACAGGCTTGAAATTACATAACAAATCTTGTGCAAGAATTAATCCTAAATTTAAGAAAAGTGTTTTCACTGTTTTCCTCAATAATTATTTAACTTTGCCTAATCAATAAAAAAAATGGAATCTACAACCGAAAAAAAGGCTATTATTATTTATGCCGAAAGTACGCCAAACCCTGCAAGCATTAAGTTTGTGGCTAATGTATCGCTTAACCCTGCTCCTGCAATAGTTTTTACCGATGCCAAGGTGGCAAAAAGCTGTCCGCTGGCGCTTGAATTATTTAATTTTCCTTTTGTGCAAAGTGTATTTTTAGCATCAAACTTTATTACAGTTACTAAAAGCGAGCAGGTAGAATGGACTGAAATTATGAATCCTGTGCGTGATTTTATTAAATCGTATTTAGAAAGCGATAAACCAATTTTTAGCAAGGAAACACCTCCTGTGGTGCATTTAGACGGTAGAGCAAATGTAAATGCTGATGCCAATGTAAAGCCTTTTACCGAGTTAGAAACAAAAATTGCTGCCGTACTTGAAGAGTATATAAAACCTGCAGTTGAAGGCGATGGAGGGGCAATTAGCCTAAAATCGTTTAATGAGGGTGTTGTAACAGTAATTATGCAAGGTTCATGCAGCGGCTGCCCATCGAGCACTATGACCTTAAAAGCAGGCATTGAAGGATTGCTTAAAAGATTAATACCTGAAGTTCAAACCGTAATAGCAGAAGAAGCCTAATGAAAGAAACGATTAAAGCTAACAGCCTTAAAGATTATCTTAGTAACCCAATGATCCGATTTATGCTAAAAGCAGGATTGGTTTATTTGCTTTGGGAATGTTTAAATTGGTTTCAAATGCATAATGATGCTTTCCATAAAATATGGTATGCTTTGCATGGCGCTGTTAGAGATAATATTGTGTTTATGAGCGCGGGTATTTTAAAAGCGCTGCAATATGATATTACCCAATACAATGAAGTTATTATTATTGCCGGCTCTGCAGGAGTGGCAGTTGGTCCGGCTTGTGTTGGCTTTGGTTTATTGTTTGGTTTTGCTGGTTTAATTATAAGTTATCACGGCGCAATCAAATCTAAATTGTGGTTTATTCCGCTTGGTTTATTGGGCATACATACCATTAACATTCTGCGCATTGTTATTTTAGCCATTATCTCAAAAATTAATAACGATTGGGTCGACTTTAATCACAAATATGTATTTAACACGATCATTTATATTTTTATTTTTTTGATGTTTACCTGGTGGACTAGGTATGTAGAAAAGCAAGAAAAGGCAGGATTAAGCGCATCAGAAAATTTGAATTCTTAAGATCATGAAAGTAGCTGTAGTTGGCGCCACCGGATTAGTTGGCAGCATGATGATTAAAATACTAGAGGAAAGAAATTTTCCTGTAACTGAATTTATACCCGTGGCTTCTGAAAAAAGTGTGGGAACTAAGGTTACTTTTAAAGGAAATATTTATGAGGTGATTGGCATAGAAGCAGCCATAGCATTGGCTCCTGAGCTTGCTATTTTTTCGGCTGGCGGAAGCGTTTCTTTAGCTTATGCCGAAAAATTTGCTGCTGTAGGCACAGTTGTAATCGACAACTCTTCGGCATGGAGAATGCATGAAAATATAAAATTGATAGTGCCCGAAGTGAATGGAGATGTGATACAAACAAGTGATAAAATTATTGCCAACCCTAATTGCAGTACCATACAAATGGTAATGGTTTTGCATCCTTTACACAAAGCTTTTCATATAAAAAGAGTGGTGATTTCCACTTATCAATCGGTTACAGGAACAGGCGCCAAGGCAGTAAAACAATTAATGGAGGAACGCAGCGGAAAAACAGCCAGCGATGCAGCATATCCTTATCAAATTGATTTGAATGTGATTCCACAAATAGATGTTTTTTTAGACAATGATTACACCAAAGAAGAAATGAAAATGGTGTTAGAAACTAAAAAGATAATGCAAGATGAAAGCTTAAAACTTACCGCCACTGCGGTTAGAATACCAGTAATGGGAGGGCATAGCGAAAGTGTAAATATAGAATTTGAAAAGCCTTTTGAAGTAGATAACATCAAAAAAATACTTTCAACAAGTGCTGGTGTAATTGTTGAAGACGATGTGGCTGCGCGGGTGTATCCCATGCCTTTATTTGCTCAAAATAAAGATGAAGTTTTTGTGGGTAGGATAAGAAGAGATGAAAGTATTGACAACGGTTTAAATATGTGGATTGTAGCTGACAATCTTCGTAAAGGGGCTGCTACCAATGCCATTCAAATTGCTGAGTTGATGCTAAAGAAAGGATTTTTAAAGCCTAAACATAAATAGTTTAAACTTGTTTAATAGGCATGAAAACCTCAGTATACAGAAAATCACATTTTAACAGTGCGCATCGTTTACATAATCCATTGTTAAGCGATCAAGAAAACGAAAGCATTTTTGGCAAATGCAATAGACCCAATTATCATGGTCATAATTATGAGTTAATTGTGAAAGTAACAGGTGAAATAGATCCTATTTCGGGCTATGTAATTGATATGAAAATATTGGCCGACTTGATAAAAGATCATATTGAAGAAAAATTTGATCATCGCAATTTAAATTTAGATACAGAGGAATTTGCGACATTAAATCCAACAGCAGAAAATATTGCCCGCGTAATTTATGATATTCTTAGGCCTAAAATTGATAAGAAATTTGATTTGGGAATAAGATTGTATGAAACCGAAAGGAACTTTGTGGAGTATCCTGGATAAGTAATTATTATCTAAAAGCGATTGCCGCTGCAACTTGCAATTGCATTTAACCCAAATTAGCCTTAGAAATTTACTCAACTATATTTTTCAAAAATTACATTGGACTGTAAGCTGCATATTTTGCTTCTTTTGGTTTGATGCTCAAAACAGGTATTTTTGAATGATTAACCATTTGTTTGGCAAGCGCCCCTAACAAACTATCATTAAGCTCCGATTCATGATCGGTGAGCACCACAATTAAATCTGCATTGTTTTTAGTGGCATATTTTAAAGTTTGCTCAGCCAAATTATCTCCATTTACTATTGTTTTATCGTAAGATAGGCCAGCATGCGAAATTACCATTTCCACATTTTCGAGCATCAATTCGAACTGCTTTTCGGTTGCGTCTTCAATTTTGTGATGAATACCTAGTAGGTGAATTTTGGATGCATACAGCTTTGCAAAATCAATTGTTTTATTCACTTTTTCGAGCGAATGATGCGTATTTTCTATAGGCAATACAATGTCATGAAATCCTATTTTTTTAGAATCGACCTGCACTGTTAATACGGGGCAATGGCATTTTTTTATTGTTTTATGTGCATTGCTTCCAATAAAATATTCATTGAAGCCGCTAGCACCGTGTGTTCCCATAATTACAATATCAATATTATAATTTGTTACAGCAATTTCAATTTCCTCAGCGGGGTTACCCTTGCTAATTAAAGTGTTCACAGAAATGCCATATTTTATGCATAATTGTTCGGCAATTTCGTTAAGCTTTTGCAAACTAAAATTTTCAATATCCTTTATATCATTGCCTATGGCAGCGGGATTGTTAATAGTATAGGTAAACTCCGATATTTTTATTACGTGCAATAAATGCAATGTAGCCTTGCTTATACGTGCCATAAATGCACTGTGCTCAATTGCTAAATGCGCAGTTGCTGAAAAATCTGTTGGCGTTAAAATGTTTTTAATTTCGAACTTCGACATACCCTATATTTTTATATTCAATACAAAGTAAAGTAAACTTTAGGTTCATAAATCAAAACATGATTAATATCATTTTTATGAGTCATACTGTTCATCTTTTCAAACAATTAAAATTAAATTTATTGATCCATTTTTTACTTAAAAACGCTTTAAGATATTGTTTTTAGGCCTATTTTGATTTTAAGGGTTAAGAAAATAAATTAACTTTGCAAAAAGTTTATCATATGCTTGTATCCTTAATAATAACATCGTTTAACTATGCACGCTATTTAGAAAGGGCTATTAGAAGCGCGCTTAATCAATCGCTCCCCTCCAATAGTTTTGAAGTAATTGTTGTTGATGATTGTTCAACCGATGAAAGTCATTTAATTCTTGACAATTATGCCGAAGATGTTAAGGTGATAAAGATGGAAAAAAACGCGGGTTTATCAGCTGCGCGTAACACAGGTATCAAAAAGGCAAAAGGACAATATGTATTATTTTTAGATGCTGACGATTATATTCAGGCAGATATACTAAAAGTGCTTTCGGTTTTTTTAACGGAAAACAATCGTTTAGATGCAGTGGCTGTTGATTATTATTTGGTTAATGAATATGGCGACCATCAAGAATGGGTAAGTTCAAGCGAAAAGCCTATTGCGTGTGGCATTATGTTTAGAAAAGATTTACTGTTTGATATTGGCTTGTATGATGAAACTTTTAGAGCGCGTGAAGAAGAAGATTTAAGAAAAAGATTTTTAGCTAAACACAATATTTTTCATATTCCGCTCCCGCTCTATCGTTACCGCATGCACGATAATAATTTGACTAAAAACACCGATGAGATGGAAAAGCATGCTCAAATGTTAAACGAAAAACATAATTCATGATAAAATTTATAGAGGGAACTCAAATTTACTTAAGAGCTATTGAACTTAGTGATGTAAATGAAAATTATTTGAAATGGCTCAACGAACCCGATGTAACCACAGGTTTAGCTTCGGGCACTTTCCCTTCTACACTCAGTGCATTGCGCAATTATGTGGAGCTAAAATCAACAGATAAAAACACCGTAATGCTAGCCATTTGCGATCATGAAAGCAATAAACATATTGGCAACATTAAATTAGATAATTTTGATTGGGTTAGTCGCACCTGCGAGCTTGGTGTTTTAATTGGCGAAAAAGATTTTTGGGGTAAAGGTATTGGCTCTGAAGTATGCAAACTAACCATTAAATATGCTTTTGAACAATTAAATATACGTAAAATTTTATTGGCCGTTTATGCGCACAATATAGGCGCTATAAAGGTTTACGAAAAATTAGGTTTTGTAAATGAAGGAACATTACGCCAACATATTTGGAGTAATGGAGCGTATGTAGATAAACATTACATGGGATTATTTGCTTCAGAATTTAAATCATGATTTTAGCTTTAATCCAAGCCCGCATGGGCAGCACACGTTTACCAGGAAAGGTTTTAAAAAACATTAACCATCAAAGCATTTTAGAAAATTTGATGGAGCGTGTTAGGCCTTCTAAATTAGTTGATCAATTTGTAGTTGTTACCTCCACCAACCCCGAAGATGATGCCATTGAAGCCTTGTGCAAAGCCAAAGGATATGCATGTTCCAGAGGAAGTGATTGGGATGTGTTAGATCGTTTTTATAAAGCTACATTGAATTACACAGATGTAAAAACGGTGGTAAGATTAACATCAGACTGTCCGCTTCATTCGCACAAAGTAGTTGATTTTGTGGTGAACGAATTTTTAAAATCGGGCAAAGATTATTTTTCAAATTCAAATAACGAACCCGATTTTTTAGAAGATGGTTTTGATGTTGAAGTATTTACCTACGAGAGTTTGTGCAGCGCATGGAAAGAAGCCAAACTACTCTCAGAGCGCGAACATGTAACGCCTTTCATTAAATTTAGTGGCCAATTTACATGTGGATGGAAAAAATCATGTGCAGATTATACCTACAAAATGAGTGTTGACTCTCCTCAAGATTTTGAGGCAGTGGCAGCAATTTTTGAAGCCTTAAAAAACACAGTAGATTTTGGGATTGAAGAAGTAACTGCACTATTAAAAACACATCCAGAAATTTTAGACAAAAACAAAGAAAGCATTGCTAACAGCGGCTTTCAAAAAACAATAGCCAACGATAAAATTGTAAGATAAATGGAAATTCAAGCGCATAAAAACATGATAACCAACTTTAAAAAATCTGATGAATACAGAGCGCGCATACATGATTTGATTCCGGGTGGAGCGCATACCTATTCGAAAGGAGACGATCAATTTCCCATCCTCTCTCCCGCTGCCATTACGCATGGTGATGGATGTTTTGTTTTTGATCCAGATGGCAATAAATACATTGAATGTTTAAGCGGTTTGGCATCGGTAAGTTTAGGTCATGCCTACAAACCGGTGGTTGACCGTGTGGTACAAGAGTTATACAAAGGCAATAATTTTTCTCGGCCTGCTACCATTGAAATGGAAGTGGCCGAAAGATTTTTAAATTTAGTGGGCATACACGATATGATTAAGTTCTCTAAAAATGGCTCTGTAGTTACTACAGCGGCTGTTAAAATTGCAAGAGCTTATACCGGTAGAAAATTAATTGCACGCCCCATTGATCATCCATTTTATAGCTATGACGATTGGTTTATTGGTTCTACTGATGTTAAAAGCGGTATTCCAAGCGATATTCAAGCACTAACTGTAACGTACACTTCCGATAATATGGATTCGCTGCGCGAGTTGTTTGATAAGTATCCCAATCAAATTGCTTGTGTTATTTCGGAGCCCGAAAAAATGAATGTGTTGCCCCATAATTATTTGAAGGACGCCATTGATTTGGCGCATAAAAACGGTACACTGTGGATTATGGATGAAATGATTACAGGTTATAAAACTGCTTATCCTGGTTCATTAAAAAAGTATGGTGTTGAGCCCGACATGGCTACTTGGGGCAAAGGTATTGCCAACGGTTTTTCTTTTTGCTGCTTAACGGGTAAAAAAGAAGTAATGGAATTAGGAGGCATCAGAAAAAAAGGAGCCGAAAAATTATTTTTAGTAAGCACCACACACGGTGGCGAAACATGCAGCATTGGAGCAGCATTGGCTACTATGGATGAATTTGAAAAACACAATGTGTTGGCACACAATCAAGCCATGGGGCAATTGTTTATTGATAAAACAAAAGCCCTTTTTGCCGAACATAAATTAGAAAACAATTTACGTAACTTGCAATTTAACTGGCATGCATCTATCGGTTATTTTGATAACGAAGGCAATAATAATTTTGGTTTACGTACCTTATTTCATCAAGAATTAATCAAGCGTGGCATATTATTTCAAGGTATTTTTTGCCCTAATTACAGCCACAAAGAAGAACATGTAAACGCTATTGTAGAAGCCATGAGCGACAGTTTACCCATCATGAAAAAAGCATTAGACCAAGGCTATGAAAAGTTTCTTGTGGGTGAACCTATAAAACCAGTTTTTAGAAAAATTATTTAATCACAAAATGTATGTCAGTAACCAGAACAACCGATCCTTTTGAGATAGATTTCAGAAAGAAATTTGAATTAACCGACAAAGTTATTATCATAACAGGTGCTTGCGGCCTTGTGGGACGTGCCTTTTGCGAGGCTGTGGCACAATATGGCGCACATGTAGTGGTGGCAGATATTGCTTTGGCTGAACCCGAAAAATTTGCACAATCTTTAGCTGAACGTCACAATAGAAAAATGTTGGGCATTGCCATTGATGTAAGTTCACGCAATGATATCGAAAACCTTAAAACCACTGTGCTTAGCACCTTTAACCGTATTGATGGTTTGGTAAATGGACATCAAAATAAAACACATTTAAAGTTTGTTCCTTTCGAGGAAATTAAAGATGAAAACTGGGACACCGTAGTAGAAATTAATTTGAAAGGTACTTTTTTAACTTGTCAGATTATTGGTTCGTACATGGCGCAGCAAGGCAAAGGCAGTATTATTAATATTCCTTCAACCTATAGTGTGGTGGCCCCAAACCAGAATTTATACAAAGGCACAAGTTTAGGTTGCCCGGCAGAGTACAGCGCTTCAAAAGGTGGTGTTGATGCCTTATCAAGATATTTAGCAAGCTATTGGGCAGCAAAAGGCGTACGTGTAAATATGATTACGCCACATGGTGTTTGGAACAATCACGAAGAACAATTTGAAAAGAATTTTGCCAACTTTTCGCCACTCCAACGTTTGAGTTACAACCACGAAGTAGCAGGCGCATTAATCTATTTATTGAGCGATGCTTCGAGTTACGTAACAGGCGACAACATGAAGGTTGAAGGCGGCTGGACTGTTTGGTAGCCAGGGTTTTTGTTGGTGATAACACCAACAAAGAGTAGCAGGCGATGGTTAAATAGAATTTTTGTTGGTGACAACACCAACAATGAGTAGCCAGCGATGATTTTGAATTAGTTGGTTATGGAACACCAAACAAAGGAGGCAACGCATTTTCTGCAAAGGAGATGCGTTTTGTTATTTGGGCGCAACCCTTTCATTTTTGTAAACTTATTGCAAACATTTAGACTCATGCGAAAAAATGAAAGGGTCGGGCCATTCGCTGTATCTCCCAATGAAATTAAATTAATTTCGAGAAAAAAATAAGGTGTGAATTCCAATTTCATTGGGAGGATGCCGCTACTGTCCCTTGCGCTTTAGTGCATTTGTTGGTGATCCCGATTTCGATAGATCGGAACTATAGAGACCAACATAGAGTAAAATTTGTTGGTGATAACACCAACAAAGAGGAAGCGTTGGTTAAATAGAATTTTTGTTGGTGATAACACCAACAAAGAGGAAGCAGTCACAGTTGGACAGTAGTGACAAAATAAATAGTCCAATATTATTGTACTATAATTTTGTTAAATCGGCATTAACCATTGTAAATTTATTAAACAGCTTTGGGCTATTTAATAAATACAATTTGTATAACTGTCCCTTGCGCTTAAGGGTTTTTATTTACAGGCCAGAGGCCTATTGGTAGGCAACTCGCGGGACGCGAGCGAAGAGCCAAAAAAAGGAAAACGTGCTTAATTTTTCATGATTCTGAAATTACGCTGATCACCATTATTAGTAATCATAGTTACAAGGTAAACACCATTTTCAAAATCCGACAAATCAAAAGAAGCATCCTTTGAAAAACTATTTGATATTAATATTCTTCCACTTAAATCAGCCACTAATAAGCGTTCAAACATAATATCCGATTGCACATTTACAATGCTATTTGTTGGATTAGGAAACAACACAATGTTTAATTTATTATTATTGAAATGGTAATTAATTCCGACGGTTGTAACAGTACTACACGTTGAAAAGTCAGTACAACCATTCAAGGATACAGCACAACTATAACTTCCATTCACTGCAGCAACATAAGTTTGATTGGTTGCACCTAAAATAGGATTATTATTGTTGTTGCAATCTAACCATTGATATGTGGCGCCTGCTTGCGTAGCAGTAAGTATTATTCCATTTTGTGTTACATTAACATTAGGATTCTGATAAATATTAAGATTTAATATAACTGTAGAATCACAACCTCCTGCATTTAAGTAACTTGCAAAATAAACACCTGAAGATGTGTATGTTTGTCCAGTCTGAGGCCAAAAATAACTTAAACATTCGTCTATGGCCTCAGTAGAAAAAGTGTTTACACAGGCGTTTAATCTTATGGTACTTAAACTTCCATTTAAACCCGAACCTCTGAAACCTGTTGCAATAATTTTGTTATCGCTCTGTATGGCCAAACCAAATAATATTTCGTCCTGTGTTGTATAGGATACAATTACTTTTCCATCACCATTAAATGTTAAATCCAACTCTCCCTGTGGCGTCAATCTTGCAATCGCGTGATCATATGTAGAACCAATAAGTGTTGAGCCAGCAACAATTATTCTTTGATTTGATGCTAGCGCAATAGCATAACCATTGTTACTTGTTGACCCAAAGTCAATGAGCACATTACCATCCTGACTGAATGTACTATCAGCAGAACCATCAGCGTTTAAACGTTTTACGCCCATCAAATTGTTTGAGCCTCCCACAATTACCATTTTTCCATCATTTTGCAAAATCAGATTATTTCCAGAGGTACTTATCCCATTAATTTGAGTTTGCAATAAACCATCGCCATCAAATGTATTATCGTAATTCCCTGTTGCGTCAAGGCGAACCACTGTCATAAATGAACCACCTGATGTTTGAACTGTACCACTTACTACAATCCTCTGATTGGATTGAATATCTACATCATAAGCAACGCCATCATTGCCTGTGCCGAATGAAGAATTCCAAAGACCGTTACCCGAAAAAGTATTATCAAGAGAACCTGTTGTAGTGAAGCGTGCAACACAAAAGCGGCTATCGATAGGTGTTGGATTAAAAAGGCCCGTACCAGCTAAAACAATTTTACCATCAGCCTGCAAAGCAACACCATATGCATTTTGGTCACCCGAACCAAAATTTGCAAAAGCTTTTCCACCTGCACCAAAAGTGGCATCCAGAGTTCCATCGGTGTTATATCTTGCTACAGAAAAAACCTTTTGACTGTAAGAAGTATGATAGCTATAACCTGCTGCTACAATTTTACCATCGGGCTGAATCGCCAATGCATATGCATAATCATCTGAACCATATAAACTTGAAGTAACCAAGCCATCTCCTCCAAAGGTGGAATCCATTGTACCATCAATGTTATAACGTATTAATGCAAAATCATAATTGGTATTTTTATGATATCCTACAACTACTGCTTTACCATCACTTTGAATGGCCACCTTCTGGCCTCTGGTGTCTCCGCTTGTTTGCCAGTATGCCGGCATAGCAATACCATCAAAGTGGTATGTTGAATCAAGATTTCCTGATTGACAAAATGCATCATTTGACTTTAAAATTAAAGCCAAAATAAAAAATGATAATTTAAAGTATAATTTCATTGGTAATTCGTATTTTTATTTTCCTCTTAATAAGAAACAAACTTAGTGAAATTTTTGCAGCCCGTATCAGTTGAAAAATTTTTTAAAGCTATAATAAAATATGAAAATCAAGCTCCAAAAAAGTAAATTCCTAATGCCGTATACCAACGTGAAAAGTAATTAAAGCTGATAAAAACATATTAAAAGATATTTATGGTGCCTCAAAGTGTTATCCTTATTTATTCAAGACAAGTAATACTAATTACATTTATTTTTTGGGTCACCTAAAAAATAAATATGCAATGGTTAATGCCGATACTACTTGAAATTAGTACAATAAGGTAATGCCGCAATTGGACTAAATTGAAAGTGTTATCGGTATAATTTTTAATAGCTCATTGCAATCATTTTAGTCTTAAGGAAAAATGAAAGGATCGAGTCATTTGTTTAATATCCCTATGAAATTAAATTAACTTTTATTAATTATAAGCACAGCTTTTGCCAAAAATCTGATACAAACATAGCGCCCGCGTTAGTGATGGAAACAATCCCGCCACGCGGGAGTGGACAGCACGACCGATGCAAAGCAGCGGGAACGCCCAAACATTTTAATTTATTTTAGAAATATTCCAATTAAAAAGGAAGGATCAAAACAATTCAGAATAATATTTATTTACTTACAATACTTTAACACAGCAGCAGGGGCGCTTTCGTATTTTAATTCTTGTGCTTTTTTAAGGTCTGTACAAGCACCAGTATTATCTTGTAATTTATTTTTCAATAAACCTCTATTGTAATAGGCCATACCCGGATTAGGATCTTTCTCAATTGCTGTAGTATAATCTTTAATGGCTCCTTGATAATCTTTAAGTTCAGTTTTAGCAAGTGCTCTGTTAAAATAGGCTGCAGTGCCTTCAGGAAAAAGATTGACCACATAGGTGTAATCGTAAATAGCTTCTTTATATTTTTTAGTATCAAAAAACAAATTTGCGCGCTCGTAATAAGCGATATAACTCTTTTCGTCAATTTCAATGGCCTTTGAAAAATCATTGATTGCGCCTTCCGTGTCTTTTATTTTTATTTTACACTTAGCTCTATCAAAATAAGCAGCTGTTGCATTTGGGTATAGTTCAATGGCCTTGGTAAAATCTTTAATAGCGCCTTTAAAATCGTTGGCCATGCCTTTTAAACGAGCCCTGGCAATATATAAATCGGTATTTTTAGGATTGGCTGCAATAGCTTTATTAAAATCTTCGATAGTGACCAAGTTTTGTTGCTTGGGTTGTAATTTACTATTTAATTTTTCTTGTTGTTGTTGCGCAAAAACTGCACTTGTAAAGAAAACATAAACTGCTATTAAAATATATTTTTTCATAGGGCTAAATAAATACAAATTTAGTTTTTTTTGTTGAATTTGATTTACATGAATGATGCTAATAGGCTTTTAGCCATATCTGGCGCAAGGCTTCACACACGTGCCCTTAATACCGATGTGAAATAAGTAATGGCCCAAATTTGTTTCACGGCATTTGTCCCAAACTTTTTTCCGATCGGTATTTACCAATGTATGATATTAAATTATTGGAATAATTTATAAATCACATTGGTATAACATCACTTCAGGAATGTATTTAAAACTTGCGAGTAATCAGGCCTCTGGCATTTAAAAAGACACATAGCAAAAAAATAGCCTACACAAATTTGCCTTTGGTTTAGCGTGGTATGATACTTTACTACTGATTATTTTTTGTTTCTTTCCTGTCTTTCAACAAGTTTTTCAGTCTTTTATTTTCCTCCTCCAGCATTTTAATATACTTGTTTTTGTAGTCACCGGCATGAAAGTTCATCGTTTCTGAATTGGCACCTACAAGCCCTTGTGCAAAATGGTTTCCTGACACATTATAAATTTGAGTGGCATCTATGTTTAATATCTGCGAAATATGTACACCTAACACTAGAGCTATTTTTTCCACTTTAGAAATGGTAAGATCTACCTCATCTCTTTCTATTTTACTGTAGCCGCTCAGGCTCATGTCCAGTTCACGAGCCACGATCAAGCGAGACAAATCCTTTTGCTCACGATATTTTTTAACGTTATGTCCAATATTCATAATTTTTATTTGTCCGCTAAAGTAGTAATATTATATTAAATATGGCATTAATTCCTTTAATGTGGCAGTTTTTGTCAAATAAATTCACTTTATTTGCATTCCAGTATTTCTTATCTCTCTGCCCTTAAAATGCAGTAGATTGAAACTAAAATAATTTTACAAAATAGCGGAGCAGCAGGCACTTTAAAGTAGATGAAGGATTGAAAAAATATAATTAGATGCAATGAATTAAAGTATACTTATGTTAATCAATGGCATATAGTTAGTATTAAAATTAAAACAAGAAATAGCAAAAAAAACACAGAATAATATTTAAACGAATAATTGATCAATTGCACAAAAAGATAGCTGACCTAATGGACAGCGCTTCTAAAGCACAAATTACAAATTGAATAAACATATTGCAGATGAAAAAAATTATCTTTATTACACTTTTCCTTTTGAAAAGCTCAATTGGTTTCAGCCAATCGTATTTGGGCTGGGCAACAAAACAGGTAAATTTCAGAGAAGGACCGGGCACTGACTACGGAGTAATTTCATCATTGAAGCCCGGAACACAAGTTTTTATTGAAACTCTCGAAACCGAAAATGATTTCTACAAGATTATTGATATTGCTACCGACCAGGAAGGATATATACACAAGTCCTTTGTAGAGCTTGATAGAATTGTTGACAAAAATGAAAGTGGCATGTTCACACCAAGCGGTAAAACGTTAGGCAAAGATCCTGAAATAGAAATTTTTAATAATACAGATTTAAAACTTTCGCTAAAGCTTAACAGTGAGAGCCACTCGTTTAATCCTTATGAAAAAAAGACGATACTCTTAAATGCTGGAATATATAATTACAGGGCTTCTGCCCCAGGCGTGATTCCTAATTTTGGCAATGAACGTATTGAGGGAAATACCAAATACACTTGGCAATTTTATATTGTAAGAGAAAGGAGATAAATATGTATGTAAATCCATTAGAAATTTTAGGCTTATCAAATGCTACTGACGCAACTAGTATTGATAACGAAATTATAAAAAAAGCAAAACGCAAATTGTTTGCAGACATTGACCTTTCAGACAATGGAGTATTTGAGTATTACGGAGTAGAACTAACAAAAGGAAATTGTGAAAAAGCCATTGACGATTTAACAAATAATGATTTCAAAGAATACTATCTGTTTTTAACACACAACAAACAGCTGAATGAATTTTTAGCTAGCGGTAATGAAGCAATTTTTAAGAACTTCAAACAAGAGAGCATTTTTAAGTTGCCCGAATTTGTCAAATTTATAAGTCCATATTTTGCTCCAAAATTTGATAAAGCCTTATTGACTGCATTTGAAAATGATAATGCCGAACTTACAAAGGCAATTTTAAACACTTCATCTTTAATTACACAGGCAGACTTAAATTCAGCGTTTAAGAGTGTTTCAAATAACATTCAAAACAAAATTGCTGAAATTGACCAAATAACGAAAGATATTAAAAACGAAGAAAGCGTTTATGATGAAGATGATATAGAAGAATTAGTTGAGTTAGTAAAAGAACATTTCCCAACCAATACACTCAACTGTTTACCACAATATTTTCAAAGCCAAATATTGAAAATCGCAACTTCAATAAACCGTCTCTCCAATTCTATTTTGGATGCTTTTGATTCAACCCAAGTTTCTTATGATTTGATGGAGCATTTGTTAAACATAAACATTGGTGGATTGGACAGACCAACATTTGAGAACAATTTAAAAATTATCAAAAAAAGAAATGATGAAAAAATTGAACAGACTAAAAATGCTCCTTTATTAAAAAAGTGGGCAACTGTTCTTTTAACAATCCGCGATGCAATTAAAAAAGTTGAGGATAAAACGACAAATTCAAACGAAGCCTATCAAAACATAAAAGACTTGTTTGTATTAAGCGAATTGAACTCACTCCCATCATTTGCAGATGAGATTAGAACACAAATCGGTTACTCCATAAGAAGTTTATCTATTGCGATTTGGAACAAACAAAATGACATTAAAAGTGCATTAGCAACAATAAATTTAGCTATTCAAATTAATGTAAATAAAGATGCAAAAGAAAAATTCAAACAAGACCAAACAGAATTATCCGAACTTGAAAAAAAATATCGTGGCGTTTTAGTTTGTCATTTCTGTGATAAAAATACACCAGACGAAAACAGCAAAATATCTAAAACAATTTATAAGGAAACCTACAGAAGCAACTTTCCAAGGAGGGTTAAATTTTCTTATGTAGAGGTTGAGATACCTCGCTGCAAAAACTGCCAAGCAGTTCATTCAAAAGGAAGTGAAAAATATTGGATATTTCTAATAGGAGGAATTGTTTTAGGTGCTCTAATCGGAGCAATGATTGACGAGCATTTTATTATTGGCGGACTTATTGGAGGTGCAATTGGTTGGTTTGTTGGCAACTCAAAGGAAAGCGGCATTTCTAGTAAAGAAGGTATAAAAGATGCATCTGAATCTACATTATATGGTCACCCCATTTTATACCAAAGAATGAAAGAAGGTTGGACATTTTCAAAACCAAATGCTTAAAAATTAACAAAGAAACAATATGCAAGAAATAAAAAAAGTTACAGTAAAAGTGCCACAGGCATATCTTGATTTTATGAATCAGATATTTGAAATTGAAAAGAAAGCAGCCAACTTAAAGGAGGAAAATTCTATTCAAAGAAATCTCAATAAAATGAAAGGTATACTTGAAGAAGAATTTTTCAAGGGTAGTTCCACTATTGGTTTAACTTATCATAATCCATTAGGTGAAGGCTATTCTGATACAAGAACAGACTGTGAAGCAACAATTGCAGGAACAGGAGTTGAAAATCTTGAAATTATTGAAGTAATAAAACCAATTATTTTTTATGCCTATCAAGAAAATGACAAAGTAATAAAAGTAATTGTTCAACCTGCTGTTGTCATAGTTCAATCAAAAAATAGTAATCTTTAAAAATATTCAAAATGGAAAATACAATCAATTTCGGCATTGACTTAGGTACAACAAACAGTGCTATCGCTAAGTTTGTAAAAGGTGAAGTAATCATTTTTTCAAACCCTCAAGATTATGGAAGGAATACGCTGCCATCAGTTGTCTCATATAGGAAAGATAAAATCACTGTTGGTAGTAAAGCAAAGGAGTATTTGGAGAGAGACTCTAAAAGTGTTGTTGGCGTTTTCAAAAGGAAAATGGGAACTTCTGAAAGTTTCAAAATCAAATCAATCAATGAATCTAAAACTCCTATTGAGCTTTCAGCCCAAGTATTAAAAGAACTGAAAACCTTTGTAAACACAGGCGATGCTTTGGATGCTGTTGTAATTACTATTCCTGCATCATTTGATGCTATACAATCTAATGCAACTAAGGAAGCTGGAATCCAAGCGGGTTTTAAACAAGTTGTTTTGCTTCAAGAGCCAATTGCAGCAAGTTTGGCTTATGCTAATATGAAGAAGGGTAGAGAAATGAAGGACGGTCAATGGTTGGTTTACGATTTGGGTGGTGGAACTTTTGATGTTGCACTAATAAAAATCAGTGAAGGTGAAATGAAAGTTTTAGACCATGAAGGAGACAACTTTTTAGGCGGTGCCGATTTTGACAATATGATAGTTGAGAAGTTAGTTATACCGAAAATTCTTGAAAAGCATAGCTTCTCAAACTTGGAAGATGAAATGAAAAGTGCAACAGGAAAATTTAATGCAAAATACTATGTACTTTTAAGACGAGCAGAAGAAGCCAAAATAACTCTGTCTTCCAAAACATCAGCAGAAATACTAATTGACGGCTTTGAAGATGAAGATGGCAATGAAGTTGATATGGAAATTATAATAACACGTTCCGAGTTTAACGAGATAATAAAACCGAACATTGACGGAACCATTGATATGATTAAAAAAATCATCACAAGAAATTCATTGAAACCAATTGATGTTCAATTTACTTTAATGGTTGGTGGCTCTACATACATTCCATACGTTCGTAGTCGAGTAGAAGAAGTTTTACAAATTCCATCAAATTGTGAAATTGACCCAACAACAGCGGTAGCAATTGGTGCCGCATATTATGCGGCAACCAAACCAAAAGAAATTTCAACAGGTGACAACAACAAAAAGCAAACTTCAATTTCCATTAAAGCATCTTTCAACAAAGCATCTAAAGAAAAAGAAGAATTATTTGCAGCAAGAATTACCGGTGATGTGACAGGTTTAAGTTATCGAATCATAAGACAAGACGGAGGCTACGATTCTGGAATAAAAAAATTAAATGAACGTATAAATGAAGATTTACCATTGGTTGACGGAGCATACAATTTTTTTACATTTACCGTATACGACAACCAAAATAATGTAATTGAAACCGACATAGAACCTATTGGAGTTAATAGTGGTTTTGGAATTAGTGGACAACCAATTCCAGAAGATATTTGTTTGGAGGTGGACGATTACGATAATCCTGGAAAAACAAGGTTACAACTCATATTTCAAAAAAACACCATTCTACCAACTAAAAAAACTATAACACACCAGTTAAACAAAACAGTTATTAAAGGTTCAACTGATGAAGTAATAAGGGTAAATATTCTTGAAGGTTCACATTTAGCATTACCTGAAGCAAATAAGGTAATTGGGTTTATGGAAATAACTGGAAATATGATTAAACGTGATGTTGGTAAAGGTTCTGATATTGAAATTACAATAACTATGACTGAATCAAGAGATTTAAATGTTGCTGCTTATTTAAATATGGTAGACCAAGAGTTTAAAGAAATTTTTAACCCAAAAGCGAGATTTACTTCAATTGAGTTTTTAAAAGAACAAGTTGAAGATTTATCAGATAAATTAGAATTAGAAATTCAAGAAGCAACCGATAAAGAGGACTATGAAACTGCAGGTGCATTAAACAAGCTAAAAAAGGAAATGGAAACAGTAAGCGAGGAAACCGACAACTTAACAAATGATGATGTTACAGACAAGCGTTACCAATTGGAGGATAAAAAACGAAAAATTGCACAAGAGATAGATAGTGCGACAAAAAACAAAAGGATTCAACAGGTAAAGGCTCTGTACTTTGAAGTAAAAGAAGAATGTTTAAAGATGTTAGATGAAAACGGAAACGACCATGAACGCAAAACATACAATGATATAGTTGCACAAGAAAAAGCATTTTTTGCAACTAATAGCCCAATGAAAATTCAAGAAAAATCAGATGAAATGCAAAGCATCTTATCAAGAATTAGATGGAGAACGCCAGAATTTTTAACTAGAATATTTCAATGGTGTAAGAACAATCAAACGAAGATGAATGACCAAGCACAGGCAAAGAGTTTAGTTGATGCTGGAAATTTTGCTGTTGAAAGCCAAAATTGGGAACGACTTTCGGAAATAAACAGTGGATTGCTTAACCTGTTACCTAAGGGAGCAGAAAAGGAAGCAACAACAAGAATTGGTTTCGGACTCTAAAAAACAGCAAAATGAAAAATCAAGATTTTAAGGATTTCCTATTTAAGTCAGCCGTAATGGCAATGGCTTGTGATGGCGATATTGCGGAAACAGAAATTGAGGAGATAAAAACCATAGTAGCCAATGAAATATATTTTATGGGCTATGACTTTGAAGCACCATTGAAGAATAACATTGACAATATAAAAGCCAATGGAAAAGGTGCAATAAATCAGTATCTGCAAGAGATAGGAACAAACAACCTTAACGAACACCAAGAAATTTTATTAATTGAAGTGTTGTTGCGGATAATTGAGGCAGACAATGATGTTCAAACAAGTGAACTTAAATTTCTGCAAATGGCAAAAGCAAAATTGAAAGTTGACGAGCAAACATTAATTGTAAAATTTCCTAAACAAATAGATCATTTGCTTGACTTTCATAATTACGGTTTACATCAAGAATTTTCAGATGAACTTAAATTCGAGTAAAACTATCAAAATCGTATTAGATTACTCTTCAAATTTATTAAAGCTATACAGTCAATTACTAATAAAAAAACAAATCAAAAAATAGCTCCATGGAAGTATATAACAATACAAACACTGAGAACTTCACACAAGCAATAGAATCAGTTGTTTCGCCTCGCAAAACGGAAGCTAAAAGTTTTGAAGATGACCCTAATTTTTTTCTATGGATTCGTAATGATGGGCTTTTGCGAGATGAGGGCGTTTTGTTTGGTCAGGCACAGGATGATCCAGAACCCAAGTTGGCTGTGATAAGGCAGTATTTTAAACAACAGTCGGATCAATTACAACTTAAAATTGAAAGCAATAGCGAGCGGCTTATCGAAATTAACACAAAAAAAGACAAGCTTGAACTTCAAATGGAAGCGCTGCAGGCAGAGCATCCCGAGGATGAAAAAGAATTGAAAATTGCCAAAACCTCTCACGTAGCAATTTTAATTGTATACGCCTTAATCATGGTCTTTAATTTTCCTTTTTTATATTACTATATTCAACCAATACATACCAACAATGCTTGGATCATTACAGGAGCTGTGTTTCTGTTTGGATGCTTGGCTGTTTTTCAAAGCAACAGCTTGTTGTTTCATGCCAATAAACAGTCGGGCACCGATGGTGAAGAACCCGAAACATGGAAACTTTGGCTACAAGAAATTGGTATTCCTATGGTAGTGGTTATTTATTTGTGGACGTTTATACAGCCGGCTTATGGTTATTCTACTGCCGTTGCGCTTTGCCTGTTTCAGTTTATATTTTTTATGCTGGTGGGCAAAGGTTTTAAACGCGAGTATCAAAAATTAAATGCGGTGCATATAGAGAATGAAAAAATAAAATATCGCAACAGTGCGCGTGATAATAAAAACAGTCGTAATGTTGAGGATTTGCAGACTAAACGCAATGAAATGAAACAATTGGAGATTAACATTGAAACATTATTCAATGTTCAATCAGAATTTAAACAGGAATTAGCTATGACAGAAGCCAGGGCAGAAACATGTGTAAAACTTTTTTTAAGTGAGTTTTCTTTAGCACGTGCAGCTCGTAAAATAGAAATTATATAATGATGGAAACAGAACAAACAACCGCAACACAGGTGCTTACGCCCGATGTAATTATTCCCAAGCCAGATACAGAAGCAACTACTGCACCTGAACAAAATCAGCCATTAGAGTTAGTGCAGCGGACTATTCGCATCAACACCCATTTGATTGACATCAAATTGAAGGGACTTACCAATGGCGTAATTGATGTGCCAGCAAATTTTTTTGAAGAGTGGATTGTGAAAGACAATGACCTTGAATTCACAAGCCGTAAACTGGATGAAAAAAGAGCAAAATTGTTGCAATTGCAAGGCAAGATAAATTCCATTGAACTTAAACAGGAAGAAAGTGATAGGCAGGCGAACGTATTGGGTGCAGAGCTATCTGTATTAACGCAACAATATGAAAACATTAAAGCCAAAGTAGATGAAATAAAGAAGACATTGCTTGGTATAGATGAAAAGTTAAAATCGTACCATCGGCCTTATGCAGGTGTTTTGGGTTTTATTTTCATTCTAGGTAGCTTCTTTTTTATCTTGGCCGATTTATCAATATTGGAACAAACCTTTGACGACTTGGGATTTGATGAAGGAGATGGCCTTTGGGATAATCCCAGAAGGAAACTGTCCTTAGGCTTTGCTGCCTCTTTACTAGCACTGAAACCCGCTATGGATTTTATTATTGAAAGGTATCATTTTAACGAACCGAATATGAAGGATTCACGGATTAAAGCACGCAATATTGTATACGCTTTAGTTGCTGTCCTCGTACTGGCTTGTATAACTCTATTATCATGGCATAGAGCCATAGCTCATCAAGTTGATGATAATTCATCTATGCCTATTTATATTGCCATGCTGCTCTCGGGGCCAGCTTTTGCATTGGGCGGTGCTTTATTACTCAGTGTGGGCCATAAAAACATGAAGGTTGGTATGATGCGATATTATTATTTAAACAAGTGCAAACGCATTATAAAGAATAAATTAACACCTGTAGAAAAAGAACGGGATGAAATTCTTAAGAGTAAATTAACCAAAGAAGGAGACCTTAAGACTTTCGAAAATGGAAATCAAATTAAAAACGAGTTACAAATATATTATCAGGAAGCAAATCAATTAACAACTGAAATTGCGCGTTTAGATGAAAGTATGAATAACCTGTTGAATGAAAAAGAGAAAGCCATATACCGCGATGCTGTAGAGGTAGGCAAAAAATATGAGTTACAGGGTAAATTGCTAGTGAGTCCGGCCGAACTTTATGCCTATGCCGACACACCAGATAATTACCATACAGGGAATACAAAACCAGGAACTAATTATTCGGGAAATAAACCTGTTCCTAGACCGCGTAGGCCTTATGTGATGATAAGGAAAATGATTGCTAAAAACAACTTCCAGGCAAATGCCGAACAAATAGATGTATCAGATAATTAATTATGAATAGAAAAATAAATACCGCTGCTTTAATCCTAACGATGATAATCTTTACATCAATTATAGCCATTGAAAGCTGCAGCCCCGAAGATAGTGAACAAATTGGTGGTGGAAATGAATGTGATAGAGTTAAAAACATTCCAGCATTGGGCACACAACTTAAATACACTAATTTTACCTGGGGCTGTTACATTGACAAAAAAGACCAACAATTAAAGGTATTAAGCACTGCACTTAAAAAGCAGATTGGATGGAAAAAGCACACCCATATTATAGCTATTGATGGCTCAGACAAGTCCTATAATGAACATGTTAGTGACTATGGAAAAATTGTTAAACAAATCATCAAAAAGTTTATACATTCCTCAAGTCCTGTTGATGCAGGTGACAATAAATTGCTTCAAAATGTAAAATATCTCAACTTTGCGTATGGTGACGAGTTGCAAATTTGGACTGTTGAGCAGGGATACTCTATGATATTTCAGCAGGAATGCAAACCTGCCAATAAAGTTAAGTATAGCTGGACAAGCAAGCATAAAAAAATTATGGATGAAGGTTGCGGAAAAGAATTATTGGACAATATGTTACATAGTCTCTCAAATTTTTCTTTACTCTCCAAGGATTTATTTCCTAATCCACAGCATACAGATTTAGTGCAAAGTATCAATAGTGGAATTCATTATGCCACTTTACATCCTAATGAACTTGTTTTTTTCTATTTGATATCACCCGATTTGAAGCATAATCCATCTGAAAACAAAACAGCCAGAGTGAACATAATCCCAAAAAACTTCATACTCACATGGAATATGGAGGACAACCCCAAACTTAAGGGAAAGACCCAGTCGTATGAGAGTAGCTTCAGAATAAAGGTTGGACTAGAGCAATATAATTTACAGGATTTTTTAACCACCTTTAGAGGAACAGATTTGAATCCGTAATATACTTTTTATAATTTATCTGACCTTATCTAGCCTGTGTCTTCATACTCGTGCCCTCAAAATCCTTCCACGAAAGCCTTTAAAACCAAAGAAATTTATATTTGAATTCAAATGATTTAATTATATCCCGCTGTGAAATAAGTAATGGCCTATATTTGTTTTACGGCATTTGTATAAATCTTTTTTCCGATCGGCATTAGCCATTGTAAATTTATTAAATAGCTTTGAGCTGTTTAATAAATACAAATGGTATTAGTTAATTTTTAGAGGCTTGTTGTAGGATGTTGAACTTGATGCTAATGAATAAACAGCTTTGTTTTTTAGCCATTAAAATTGTAGCTGAAATTGATATAAATTTAAAATAAATAGACTTTATTATGCTAAAACGTATTGTAATTATTTTTGTATTTATTGTGCTAGTATGGCCTTGTTTTGGCCTTAGCATTTGCAGCTGGAATATTGCCAATATTGGGCAATCAAAAAGTGATATTGAAATACAATTTATAGCTTCGGTTGTAAAGGCTTACGATGTAGTGGCCATACAAGAAGTTGTTGCAGGACCGGGCGGGGCAGCTGCTATTGCGCGTTTACATGATGCCTTAAACAGAACGGGCAGCAAATGGGATTATACTGTAAGCAATCCAACAACAGGCAGCTCATACAAAACAGAACGTTATGCCTTTATTTGGAAAAGCGCTAAAGTAAAACTAAAAGGCAAGGCTTGGCTTGAATTTAATTATAAAGCAGAGGTCGACAGAGAGCCTTTTATGGCAACATTTAAAGATGGAGCAAATGAGTTCACCGTGGTAAACTTTCATGCCATTACCAAATCTAAACAGCCCGAAACAGAAATCAAATATTTTAAGTTTTTACCCGCTGCCTACCCCACTTTGAATTTAATTTTTTGTGGCGATTTTAATTGTCCACAATCGCACTCGGTATTTAATCCTTTAAAAGGCATGGGCTACGTGCCAGCTTTGGTAAATCAAAAAACTTCGTTAAAACAAAATTGTGTTGGCAATCAGTGCTTGGCTTCGGAGTATGATAATTTTTATTTTAAAAAAGACAGATACAATGTTTTAAGCGCTGGTATTATTGCGTTTTACAAATCTTTTTCCGATTTAAAAGAAGCAAGAAAAATATCTGATCATGTGCCTATATTTTTGGAGGTGGCATGGAAATAAAAGTGGAAGTTTAGCTTTTTTAAAGACTTATTTTGAGATGATACCGATTACTCTTGTAAACACGAAGTTGTACTTCGTGTTTATTAATTATTAGAGCTCCGCTCGGCTGCATAGCCTTGCCGTTAATAATTTATACTCGCAAAGTTTAAAAATATAGCCAATACTTATTTTGAGATGATACTAATTACTAGTAGTC
>CAIKXD010000171.1 GCA_903831265.1 uncultured Bacteroidota bacterium | reverse complement strand
CCTAGGGCTTTAAATTTACCTTTAATGAATCAATTTATAATGTAAAGATAAACAACCAAAATATTGTTTGGTAAATCTCTTATGAGAATTAGATGTACTAAATTTAAGATAAGAATCGTTAATTAATTATTTTAAATAAAACGCAAATAATAATGTTAAAAATAAAAAAAGGTAAGAATATCAAATATCAAAAATATAGGATTTAAACAATGTTTTAGAAATTTTGTTATTCTTGGTCTTTTAATATCAATCTAAGTTGATAATGAACAATTAGCAAATTAATAACATATAACAATAAGTTGGTTTATTAACCAAAGGCAACTTTCATAATTTTTAATCAAATATTTTAAATTTTATTAAAAATTAAGCAATTTTATACTGGGGTATTTTCAATAATTCACCATTTTTCATTGCGGATTGATGAGCAACTATACCAGGTACAGTTAAATTAAGTGCCATAGCTATATCAATCAAAGGTTTGCGGTTTTGTAATATTGAATTAATAAATTCTTCTATAAGATTTGCATGTGAACCACCATGAGAGCCAAGCGGCATATTAGGCGGTAAAGCAGGGCGTAACAAACTAGGTAAAGATTTTTCAAATCCATCATATTTTTCATAAAAAGATCCCTTCTGACCTCTAACTCTTCCTCTTTCTCCACTATCTCCAGGTGTGTCCCAGCTAACAGCCATCCTTGCGGATCCACCCTCAGAGGTTTTGAATAGCGCTATTTCAGTACCAAAAGGATTTTTATATATGTTGTTAGTAGATTTAATTTCATCATTAAGACTAGGTACACCTAAACATGAAACTTCAGTAAATGTATTGTCTGTAACTCCTACATAATAGGCATTTGAATGTGTTGGATAGAATTGCGGTGGTAAACCAACACGCCAATTATTGTATGAACTAATAGATTTAGTTCCATAGTGAAAATATTCACCTTCAGAATAAATAAGTTTACCAAATCCTCCAGCTTGGTATATCTGTCTCATAGAATATAAATCCTCTCTAAAAATAGATGTTTCAAACATCATGTAGGTTAATCCAGAAGATTTAACTTTAGCGAATAAAATTTCGGCATCTTCCAATGAGCCAAGAACAGCAGGAACTGCTACTGCCAAATGCTTCCCATGATTTAGGACATCAATGCTATGTCGAAAATGGCTAGCTGCATCTGTTGCAAGAAATACAGCGTCAATGGATCTGTCTTTTAGAAGTTCTTCTAATGAAGAATATGTATTTGAACATTTACATGCCTTTGCCATTTCCAAACAACGTTCAGGGAAAAGATCACTAACAGCAACAATTTCAATGTTTGGGTGATTTTGAAATCCAAATTGAATACCAAATTTACTGGCGCCATTTCCAACAATACCTAGTCTAATTTTTTTTTTAGAAATCGGTAACCAGATATTTTCAGTTGACTTTTCAATTGTTTTATTTTTATTGGAACACCCAAATTGCGGAAGGCCTATGGCCATTAGCCCTAGCCCAGATGAGTGAATAAAAGAACGACGCGTGTAAGATGAAGTTTTATTTACAATATTTGCGTGATTCTTATCGTTGGGATCTATATTTTCAAGATAATTATCAATGTTCATTTCATTTTTTTTTAAAGTTCAATCCTATTAAAAAAATAAGGTTGTATTTTAGTTTCGAAATTTCAAGCAAATCTAAACAGAATAAAATGATACCAAAATTTTTGTTTCTCTTTTTATTTACTATTTAGAATCTCCCATTTCATTGAAATGCCAAAATAAAAGGTAGTATTTAACAGAATCATTAAATTGAAACAAAACTATTATTAATCATCATATATCCGAGTTTATTTAAATACAAAACCCTTTGATTTTTTCAAAGGGTTTTTTTGGCTGGTGATCCCGCTGGGATTCGAACCCAGGACCACTACATTAAAAGTGTAATGCTCTACCAGCTGAGCTACGG
>CAIKXD010000170.1 GCA_903831265.1 uncultured Bacteroidota bacterium | reverse complement strand
TCCGTAAGCTTGTTGGTGAAAAGAACACCAACAAGGAGTAGCATGTTGGTGAAAAGAACACCAACAAGGAGTAAATCATAGGCGCGCTGCTCCATAAGCTTGTTGGTGAAAAGAACACCAACAAGGAGTAAATCATAGGCGCGCTGCTCCATAAGCTTGTTGGTGAAAAGAACACCAACAAGGAGTAGGTTATACCTTCAAAAAAAAAAGGTTTATAAATAAAACATCCTATAATTTTTGTTCATTTAGCTATGCTATACAAGCCATTGCAGCGCATGTGCGTGCAGTTGGGTAATTGTACAGTAAAAGAGTTTTATTTGATTAAGTAGCGTTTAGGTGTTTGTTCAACAACTTATTGCCAATTAAATTTATTGCCTTGACAATAATAAATTATGTACTCCGCAAATACGCTGTGGTCTGGCACATTATTCTTGCAGCAGCAAAAATTAAATCGGAGAAAAATGAAGCACATTCATCAAATGATTAATAGCAAAGCTGTAGATATTGTTTTTAATGATAAAACAGGAGAATTAGCTATGGCAATGGAATATGAAAGTGAGGCTGCGGATATCCTAAAAATGAAGCTGGCTGCCATTTATGTTGAATCTTATTGTATTAATTATGAAACAACAAATATAGATTTTGCCATCAAGAATTATGAGAATTTAAATGATGTATTTGCCGATATAAAATCAACGTTAATTGATCATGCTTCAATTTACACAATTGAAGAAATTAAAAACCCAGAGGAATATTGGTTTGACTTAAATCATTGCTTCTATTTCAACAACAAATCATTTAAACAAAGCCTAGCATTTGTGTTTATAATTCCAGATTTGAAGCGCGATGCCAATGATTTATGTTATGTAAAAGTAACCTTTGACGTTATTGAAAGCAATTATGAATTTTTTGAATAGTTTAACTTTTTAAAAACTAAACCTAACCTAACGGTTTACAAGCATAGTGCTAATAAAACTAAAGGTGTAACATTCACAAGTTAAACAAAATTCTAATGCGCTATAATCAAGAAGTATTCAAAATTGTTTATCTTGCTCCTACCCGCCCCTATCTTTTAGTCCTGTTAGCAATTAATATGCATAAAAATACTTGTTAATTATGATTGCGCACCTTAAATTAAGTGTTCGTAAGCTTGGAATACTGTTAATTAATAAGGCTTTAATAAAATACAAACAGAATAATAAATAATAAAACCTAAATATGAAAAATGCACTTCAACCAACATTAAACTGGGACATTAGAATGGAACCATTAATGATAAATAATACCATTGACATAGGTAAAATGGCCATCGTTAGAAACGACAATAATAAACTATTAAGCATTGTTGGCGACCAATACGAACCTGTTTCAAATGCTAAACTCATGCACTTTACTGATGCGCTTACCAAAACAGGGGAGTTTGAATTAATGGGCTTTGACGAATTGAACCAAGGCAAGATTGTGCTTGCTTTTTTAAAAAACAAACAAACAAACTTGAAAATTAATGGCTTTTTAAACGAAGAGTATCTCTTTATTGGCAATTCGTTTGATGGCACAAAACGATTTCATATTGGAACTGCTTCCAGCTTGGTGCGCTGCGAAAATCAATTTTCTACTACACTAAAAGTGTTCAGCAAAAAGCATAATTCGTTGTTGAATATCAACGATGAGATTGTTAGTGATATTTTAAGTATTTACAATGAAAAAAAACAGATTTTTTACAAAACATTTGAAGAAATGGAATTGGTGCGTGTTGATGAACGTATCGTAGATCAATTAATTAAGGAGGTTCATGTAATGCTTTCATACGACAGTAAAGCCATACAGCCAAAAGATTGGACAACGAGCCCATCTATGATTACATTGCACAATGCTATTAAGCGTGAGATGAAGGATCTTGGAAATAATGCCTTTGGATTGTTTAATGGTGTTACTTGGTATACCACTCATGACATGCGCAATAGCGAAGCGCGTCAAAGCATGATTAACGGCACTGCAAACCGCATTAATAAGAAAGCTTATAGTTTTTGCAGTAAGCTAAAAGAATATGCAAACAATTAAAATAATGGCTATGAAAAACATTCAATTAACACTCTCAACACCCCTATTTATAAAGGACTATCAATGGCTGCCACGCAATTTTAATAAAGGAGAACAAGTTTATTTATTGATTGGCAACAACGATGGTAGTATTGGTAAAAATGGCCTTATTTGCGACACTGGTGATGGTGCTTTTGTTGAACTACCAACAGCAGCGCTCAGCATAAAACATGCGCAAAAAAACTTTGGTATTTTTATGATAGAACAAGGAATAGATGATGAAGTATTATACTGTAAAGAACTTCCATTCAGCCATCATGAGCTGCTGGCTAAAACGCAATCTAATGATCTCTTAGTAACACCAATTGCGGGTAAGCCTGCTTATAAAACTGAAAACCAAATTTTGAAGGTGATGATTAAGCATGGAAAAATAACTTATCACAAGGCGCAGCATGAAGATTTAGCTCCTTTGTTTTAGGACTTTGGATGTTATTGTTGAAGAACTTTATGGGTAGCATTTGATTTAAAGAAGTTGAAAGAGGCTTGTTGTGATAATGAAAAAGACTGTTTTTTCATAAAGCACGTAATTGCCATTTAAATAAGTAATTTTGAATCAATAAAATAAGTATAATATGCTACTAGATAGATTTTATAAACCGAGCGAGGACTTTATATTCTTCAGTTTACTTGGCATTTTTATATTTTCGGCAATAATTATTCTCATTTATCCATTTATTTATATTGAAATTTTTAAGGTTAATTTTATTGTTTTTCTTTTGTGGGCTGTTTTTTTTAAGCGTGCTCTACTTTATTCGATAATGTGGATTGTACTTTTACTTTGTTTGTTAAACTCATGGCAGACAACAGATATAGGCATAAAAAAATTTAACTATTATAACACATTTAAGCCCTTAATGAAGTACAGATGTCTTGCAGGCTTTGATCTAATAAAAAATAAAATAACTACCAATTATAAATGTAACCAAGGTTTGACAATTAAAGAACGTATGGAAATTATTGCCTTCGAAAAAAACAATGAAGCATTAATTCAACACTTTAAAAAGCTTGGATGTTACTCAATAGTAGTTTCAGATAATTTTGTGCAATTTTGGTTTACCGATGTTGTTATTCACATTGATAAAAACAAGGATAACGAAATTAACTATTATGTAAGTCAATTAGAATAATTACTTCTTTTTCAGCTCCGCGCTCCGCTGGCTTTGCCACTAGTGGCAAAGCGTTGTGGTGTCAAATTATTTTTGCAATCAATAACAGTTTCGGGCTCTGTCGCTGGCTGGGTTTACGAAGCGCTCTACCTTCAACTTACAACAATTTTACAGAAGAATTGTGAACTTACAAATTTGCAATAAAAACCCGCAAAGCGCTGAACCCGTGTTTAGCTGTAGCCATTCTTCCGTCTATGTTTGCACTTTCTTTTGCCATTGCTCTAAACCTTTACGCCAATTACTAATATGTCGTCAGTTTGCTCTATTTCTTTTTTATAATTTGTTATGAATTTGTCGAGCTCTAATGCCTGCTGTTGAATTGTCAACTGTTGGATTGATAATAATAATTCTTTAAAGCGATTTTTTGTAAGTTTCCTTTCAGGTTGTCCACCAAACTGGTCAGCAAAGCCGTCACTAAATAGATAAATGCTGGTGTCGGATTCCATCTTAAATTTATGGTTTGTAAATGGTTTTATGTTGTCATTATGACCAATACATTGCTTGTCTGCTTTGGTTTCAATTAGAATTCCATTACTAATTAACCAAATTGGATTATTTGCACCTGCCCACTCCAATAATCTTGTTTTGGTGTTTAAAGCACAAATTGAAATGTCCATTCCATCATGTATTTCATCTTCGCTTTTTGAGAAATTTTCTAAAACTATTTCTGCTGTCTTGTCAAGTATTGCTGCTGGTTGAGTTAAACCAAATTCTCGTACTGCTCTGTTTAGTGCGTTATGGCAAACTACTGAAACCATTGCACCCGGTACTCCGTGTCCAGTGCAATCGCAAGCTGCAAACAAAACCAAATCATTTATTTGCTCCATCCAATAAAAGTCGCCTGCAACAATGTCTTTAGGTTTGTATAATATGAATGATTTTTCTAAATATTGGCGTACAATTTTTTGAGGAGGAAGAATAGCAGTTTGTATGCGTAAAGCATATTCAATGCTGTCAAGTATTTCTCTGTTTTTTTCTTCTACTAAATGTTTTTGCTTGTTAATTATTAAATTGTCTTTTTGTTTTCTTTTATAGTTTCTGTAACTTATCCCAGCAAGTAATATCATTAAGGCAAGCCCTCCGAATAGTGCATATCGGAGTGTCTTTTCTTTTTCAAACTGTGTATCTTTTATTACTTTATCTTTGTTTAAAATTTCAATTTCTTTTTGTGCTTGTTCTGTTTCAGTTCTTGTTTGTATTTCAGAAATTATATTTTGAGATTTATTATTTGTTAAAGAATCTTTGAGTAAAACAGCTTGTTTAAAATAAAGTAAAGATTGAGCAGGGTCATTTAATTTTTCTGTTACTTCAGATAAGTTTTTCAATAATTCAATTTCTAAATTTATAATCTTTCCTTCGTTAGCAATTTTTAATGCTTTCAGTAATAGTTCTTTTGCTGTTGAATATTTTTTTTCTTCAATTAATAACTCACTTAATAAATTATAATGTTCCATCAGACCATTAATATCATTAAACTCTATGTCTCCTTTTATAACGTTATCTATATATTTCTTTGCCTTCTCATAATCTTTTAATTTATAATATGATTTTGCAATTAGATAATTAGAACTAACAACAAATCCTTTATCTTTTGCTTTTTCTGCAAGTGATAATGATTGTAGGCCAATTTTGTTAGCAGTTTCATAGTGTTTTTGATTATACTCAATTAGCCATTGCTCTTGTAAAATAAATAACTTTTTGTTAGAGTTCCAATCCTTATATTTTAAACTTCCTACGC
>CAIKXD010000169.1 GCA_903831265.1 uncultured Bacteroidota bacterium | reverse complement strand
TTTTTTTATATTATTTTATCAATTGCAATCAGTGGTTTTTTAGTAAAATAACGTAGTTATTAAAATACGAAATAAACAAATCATCCTTGTTAAAAAGGGAGGAATAAAACTAAATAACAAAAATAAAATATGAATAACTATCTTCAGTACATTCAGGAAGTATTAGGTCAATTAAATAACAAGGGCTATTGTGAAGATGCAAAACTTTTGAATGAAAAAATTGGCAATAATTATTTTGATACATCATCGCCTCATTTTTTTACCGGAAATCTTAATGCTGAATTAGTAATGGTTCAGTTGAACGCTAAAAGAGAAAAATCGGAATTTAATAAACCGAAGGTAGTAAATTATGAAAAGTATATCGAGGACTGCACGAACTATGGCAGGCACACCTATGGTGGTGTTGGCAAAAGTTGGAAATCGGCTTTTGACCAAAAGATGATACGTTTTTTGAAACCTCTTGAAATACTCCCTTTCACAGGTGAAATAATGAATGATTTAGAAGTAGTATGTGATAAAAAACTTCAGTTAGAATTGGTGCCATTCGGCTCGCCTAATTTCAATTACAAAGAAATAGGAATAGCTAACCTAAAACCTTTTATTGAAAGAATTTTAGAGTTGATCTTATCAGCAGATAGGCAATGTGTGATATTTTGCGGAAGGGTGTTTTCTATGCTATTGAATGATTATTTTATTGATGAAAAGAAACACCGTTTTAAGCTTAAAAAAGTAAATGGAGACTTAACACGGGATTATTTTGAACTGATAGAAGTAACAATACAATTAAAAGATAAAAAAATTAAGGCAGTAATTGCTCCACAATATGCTAAACATGGCTATCCTATTAACGAATACGGTAATAAACTAAAAGAACTAATTATTGGAAAGTAATACCAATAAGTTATTAAAAAGTGCCTACTAAATATGTATCTTCACAGCTATTAAAAGTATTTCTCAAATCTAATTAACCAATTACGGTATGTACAATATTTTCAGGCTGGCTGTATCGAACGATAAAATATAATCTTTGTGCCTAAATGATTGTAGTTTTAATATATATAATACTTATCCTGGTAATTACTTATCTGAATAGGTCGGAGGTCCTGAAGGGTGTATTTAAATCAACAAAAAAGACAACATGGTTAGTTCCATCTATATCTCTATTGACGTATTATACATCAATAGAACAAGGTCAGATGATTACTGGAATATTAGCAAACCAAGGTCTTTGGGGTTTGTGGCTTTTCTGGTCGGCTTTACTTGGTGTTGCTTTTACGCCCATAATATTTGCACCTTTATGGTCAAAGCTTGACTTTGTTACAGATAACCAGTTTCTTTTGTTCCGATATTCAGGGTTAAGTTCAAAAATACTACATATTTTTAGAGCCTTTTATGTAGGCGGTATAGTGGTAGCTTTCCTATTAAGCTTTCATATTCTTGCCTTTTCAAGAGTGGTAGAAATTTATTTTCATCTTAATAGATTCTGGTCAATCTTATTAACTGGTGGGGTTTTACTAATATTTTCGATAAAAAATGTTTTTCAAATAAAATTAAAAATAGATGTATTGCATATATTTTTCTATTTGTTATTGTTATCAATAGCTTTTTATTATTTATACGATGCAAGCGGAGGGTTTCATGAATCTTTTACTAAGTATGGAAAAACAGGGGTGGGGAAACTTAATTTATTTCCTCCTGTTGAACAAAAATCCGCATGGGTTTCATGGTTGGCTTTTGTTGGAGTTCAATGGTGGAGTGCACAATTATTTGATGGTGGAGGGCCCGAGATGGCAAGATTTACCGCGGTAAAAGGCAAACGCAATGCCATATTAACTGCACTAATACCTGTGGTACTTTATATTGTTTTGTCATTTCTAATGGTTAGTCTTTCCATAATGGTTTTATCAACATCAACATCCAATTTGGGCGAAAGTCAATTTATTAGTAGTATTTATTGTGTTGTTCCAACGTCATTAAGAACACTTTGTTTTCTGGGCTTCTTTGGCATGTTTATATCAAAATCTGAATCACATATGAACTGGGGTAGTTCTTTTTTAACGATTGACCTTTATCAAAAATACATACAGCCTGACCGTTCAGAAAAACATTACATGTTTATTTCTTTTTTAGTTATGTTTTCACTTTCCTTGTTAGGTCTAGCTATTGCCTTTAATTTTGAAAGTTTACAAGGTTTGTTAAAATTTGTATTTTCAATTTCAGCAGGAGTTGCTCCTGTTTTTATTTTACGTTGGTTTTGGATGCGAATTAATGCTTGGTCTCAATTAAGTGCAATGTTGTCATCAGCAATTTACACAATGCTTTTCTCTTTCTTTTTTAATAAAAATATTTTCTTTATCAATTATTTCGAGGAAGCAAGATTAGTGGTTGTTACAATACTTACTTCAGCAACATGGATTACTGTAACTTTTCTTACAAAGAAAGATGATGAAGAAGTTCTGATGCGTTTTAAAAAGATTGTCCCAGATAAAAAGACTGTTTTAAGAGCATTTAGAATCGCTTTTGCCATAGGCTTGTTTTTTCTGCTACTGGAGCTTTCTGTGTGGAAGCTAATCATTTTTATTTATGAATATGTATAGATTTCGTAGCTTATTGCAAAAACCGATGAAATTGACCACCCCAAACCGGTTTAAACTGACCAGTGTAAACCGGCTCAAATTGACCACCTGAAAAAGCTTTAAAAAGTAAATAAAAAACCCACGAAAATATTTCGTGGGTTTTTAGCTTTGGCGGAGAGTTAGGGATTCGAACCCCAGGACCTGTTACAGTCAACAGTTTTCAAGACTGCCGCAATCGACCACTCTGCCAACTCTCCGAGCGCAAAAGTACTTTTTTTTTCGTTAAACAAAACTTTTTTTTTAATTTCAGTGAATTATTTTCAATCTCGCATGCTATGAAACACGTATCAAAATTATCATTTATTGCCTTAATCCCTTTGTTTATAAGTGTTTCAGCGCAAGCAAAAAGTATAAAGGCCTACTTAATGATGTCAGAATTTATTGCCTCCGAACAAGGAAATTATGTAGAAACTTACCTTAACGTTAATGCTAAAAGCATAATTTATGCTAAAAATGAAAAGGGAAAACTGCAAGCAAGTATCAATGTTAAACTATTATTTTCAAGAAACGATTCTGTTTTTGGATATGGTAAATACAATTTATTAAGTCCTGAATATGATGATACGCTCACTGCCAAACCAAATTTTGTTGATGTTCAACGTTTTTTGTTGAAAAAAGGCGAATACACATTTGAGTTGAGTATCACCGATAACAATAACATAGCAAAGCCCTTTAGCTATAAGCAACAACTAATAGTTGATTTAAATAGTTCCATGCCAACCTTAGCTTCTATCGAATTGGTGGATAGTTATAAAAAAGCCGATACAACAAGTGCTATCTCAAAAAATGGCTTTGATATTGTGCCTTATGTTAGTTCTTTTTTCCCTGAAACAATGACTGAGCTAACTTTTTATACCGAGATATATGGTATAGATAGAGATATCCCAATAGGAGAAACTTTTATCATTAATACTTATTTAGAATCTTTTGAGAATGGTGTTAAAATGCAAGACTACTTTAGATTTAATAGATCCAAGTCGGATAAAGTAATACCAATTTTAGGCTCATTAAATATAAAAATGCTTCCCTCCGGAAATTATAATTTAGTTGTAGAAGCGCGCGATAAAGAAAATAAATTAGTTGCCGATCAAAGAATATTTTTGCAAAGAAGCAATCCTAATGTGCAGGCTAATTTAAACGAACTTAATGCGCTAAATGTGCAAAACTCATTTGTTGAAAAGCTTACTGCCGATAGTTTAAATGAATATATTAAATACCTACGTCCAATATCAAGTCGTATTGAAGTGGACTATGCCATTAATGTTACAAATGCTAAAGAACTCCTAAATAAACAACAGTTTTTTCTGAGTTTTTGGCAAAAAAGAAATTTGTTAAATCCCGAAGAAGAATGGAATAACTATTATGTTTTGGTAAAGGAAGTAAACAGATTATTTAAAACACAAACAAGAAAAGGATATGCCACTGATAGAGGCCGAGTTTATTTACAGTATGGTAAACCAGATTCTAGATTGGTATATGATAGAGAACCAAGTTTATATCCTTACGAGTTATGGCAGTACTACAAGCTTAACAATAGATCTAACCGTAGATTTGTATTTACAAATACCGATCTAGTTTCAAACAATTATGCACTTATACATTCTGATGCTATAGGCGAAGTTAGAGACGATCGTTGGCAAACTAAATTAAATAAAAGAAACAATATGTATAACAGTTTCGACCAGGAAAAGGCTGTTGATCAATTTGGAACCAATTTAAGAGATGCTTATGACATTAGTAGATAAATTACTAAACATTTCGAAACGCCTGTTATGATGATAAAAGATGTTGCGGTAGTTATTTTAAACTGGAATGGAATAAATCACTTAAAAGAATTTTTACCTTCTGTTGTCAATCATACAAATAATAATATTGCTGATGTGTGGGTTATTGATAATGCCTCCACAGATGAAAGCGTTCAATTTTTAAAAGAAAATTATCCTAGTATTAAAATTATTGTAAACAAAGAAAATGGCGGTTTTGCAAAGGGTTATAATGATGGTTTAAAACATATTGAGGCTAAATATTACTTGCTTTTAAATTCTGATGTAGAGGTTACAGCCCAATGGCTTGAACCGCTGTATCATAAAATGGAATCTTCAGAAAAGATTGCTGCTTGCCAACCTAAAATACTTGATTACAAAAACAAGACTAGCTTCGAACATGCAGGTGCTGCAGGTGGATTTATAGATAAATTTGGTTACCCGTTTTGTAGAGGTCGCCTTTTTAATCAGCTCGAACAAGATTTAGGTCAGTACAATAATGATGTTGAAATATTTTGGGCCACAGGCGCTTGTATGATGGTTAATGCAAGGTTATATCACCAACAGCAAGGTTTTGATGAATCCTTTTTTGCACACATGGAAGAAATTGACTTGTGTTGGCGCCTTAAAAACGAAGACTACCGCATAGCATTTGTTCACAATGCGTGTGTGTATCATTTAGGCGGTGGCACACTTTCGAGCATTAGTCCAAATAAAACCTATTTAAACTTTAGAAATAATTTATACTTGCTCTATAAAAATTTGCCAGATAAATTTTTATATCGCACCATTTTTGCAAGAATGGTTTTAGATGGAGTGGCCTTTTTT
>CAIKXD010000168.1 GCA_903831265.1 uncultured Bacteroidota bacterium | reverse complement strand
TTATTAACAAAATCAATGATACTTTATTGGTTTGGCTTGGGTATGCAAAAGAAGACATAATTGGGAAAATTACATGGCAGAGTTTGTTGAGTGCGGGTGGTAAAATGTACTTTGAAACACATTATGCTCCTTTGTTACAGATGCAAGGTTTTGTTCAAGAAATCAGTTTTGAAATGGTTAAGAAAGACAAAACGCGTTTGCCTATCTTAATTAACACCAAACAAATAAGAGATGAAAATGGGAAAGTACAGATAAATAACTCCACAGTTTTTGATGTAAGTCAACGCAAATCTTATGAAAAAGAGTTGCTTATCGCAAAAAGAACTGCCGAAGCGCAAAATAAATTGATTAATGAAACAAACGAAAAGTTACTAGAACTAATAGAAAACAACTCAGAGCTAAAGCAGTTTAGCTTTATAACCACTCATAATCTGAGGGCACCCCACCCTTAATATCAATGCTATTTTTATAGGTGCTTCTTACAGTATTTGCAATTTGGTAGGCAAAGAGATAAAAACAGGCACATTACTTTCAGAAAATACACCAATTGATTTGGAAGATTTGCCAGCAGGAACTTACATGCTTAAATTATTGAACAAAAATACCTCCCCTATTAAAATTATAAAATTATAAACTTTATAATTTCGAGATTGAATATAAGTTTACAACCTTAAATTCGATCTACTGAACAGCGCAAACATAAAAGTCATTTAGCGGTAATAGATACTTTATATGAAAAGGAATTTTGTACGAACATAAGCGAAAATACAGCATACCAAAAAGGCTCACCTCGCCTTTCTATGGCGCGTTTTATGGATGTTTGGCGTTTAATTTTCTTTGAATATATTGATAGCAGCATCCACCATTGTGATAGGCCCAACCGCTATACACAGTTAAAAAAATGACACCCCAAATATGAAAAGACCATTGGTATTCCCTTCAACAGAAAAAGTAGATAAAGACTTCCAAAACTGATACCGTTTTTTAATGAAACATTCGGATTTTGCCCGAATAGTGTTAAAACGATTTACCATAGACCTTCAATAGCCTATGCCTTTATTGAACTTAATAAGGCAATAAGGGAAATGTTACCAGATCACTTAAAAGACTGATTGGATACATTAGCAGTAATGCTGCAGGTTGCAGATAATGTCAGGCCCACACCATTAGGGCAGCAGAAAGGTACGGTGAAGAAGCAGAAAAAAGAAATACTATTTGGAAATTCAGAACGCATAATGCGTTTACAGAATCTGAGAAATTCGCGCTAGAATCTGCACTTGCAAGTTCGACTATTCCGAATTCAGTAAATGATAAGATTGCAGAGAACCTAAGATTGCATTGGAATGATGGTGAAATTGTAGAGATTATCGGAGTAATAGCTCTTTTTGGGTATTTAAATACATGGAATGACTCTATGGGAAGATAACTTGAAAAAGAAGCAATAGCATCTGGAGAAAAATACTTAAAATAAAAAGATTGGACTGCGGGGAAACATAAATATTAACTCTATGCAATACGGGTTTTGCATCATACGGGGTGACGTGTTTACCTAGCGCTTTGTAGTACTAAAAAAACGATTGGAGCACTTAAAAATACATAGTTAAATTACCAAAGAATGTGGAGACCAAAACCCACGTAAATTAAATTAAAAAACCTTCAGATTTTATTTTGCTAATAATTTCCCTTTTGTTCTTTCAAATTCAAAGTATGGGACAAAGTGCTGAATTCACTGATGATTATATTTATAATAACCTAAAAAAAAGATTCTACTTTATTTACTAAGGTGTTACAAAATATTGGAAGAATCCAAAAACCATTACCGAGACAACTAACCCAACTAAAAAGATGTTATAGGAATATTTAAGTAGTAAATATTTTCTTGTTAGCACCTTTCCTTGTCCGTAAAAATC